>CALCBL010000255.1 GCA_937897495.1 uncultured Burkholderiales bacterium | reverse complement strand
AAAGTCAGTAGCGCAGAAGTGAGTGTTCGGCCAAAATGAAACACTTGAAGCTGCGCTGGTTGATTCTGGCCTTGATGCTTTCAAATGCGCTGTTGTATGGTTGGCGCGAAGGCCTCTTTGAAGCTTGGGGTTTCGCGCCTGAAAGTGCGCGTGAACCCTCGCGCACTTTGCAACAGATCCAGCCCGACAACGTGATCATCACGAGGAGAATTTCATGAGCTTGAAACTTTATTTTGCGCCAGGCGCTTGTTCATTTGTGCCCCATTGCATGCTGCAACGGGCAGGCGCCGAGTACGAGCCCATCATGGTCAAGTTGCACAAAGGTGAGCAACACGAAGCCGACTATCAGGCCATCAATCCTCGCGGTCAGGTTCCGGTGCTGGTTGACGATGGCCAGGTGGTGACACAAATTTTGGCCATCGTTTTGCACCTCGATCAAAAGTTTCCAGACGCGCAGTTTTTGCCAACATCGCCCTTGGCTCGGACCAAGGCCATTGAAACTTTGGCCTGGATGAACAACACCGTTCATCCCACTTTCACACACATCTTCATGCCGCAAAAGTTCAGCGACCAAGCAGACGTTCAAGCCAACTTGAAAGCGTTCAACACGCAGACTTACAAAGGCTTGCTGTCTGAATTGGAAAGTTTCGTGAGCGCCAAAGCACCTTCTGCATGGTTATCGGGCGATCAACTTGGACCGCTGGATGCCTATGCGCTGACGCTCACTCGATGGGGTTCTATCGCCGGCATCAACCCTAGCACTTACGCTTTATTGTGGGCACACGTTCAAAGGGTTGCGGCTGACCAAGCTGTCTCTGTGGTGATCGAGCGTGAACGGCTTCAGTTGAACTTGTTCAAAGGCTAAAGTCTTTTTTGCTTTGAGCGCAAAGTTAGCGCGAAAAGCGAATGGTGAAACAAGCGCCAGGGGGCGTCTGCCCGGGGTGTGCCATTTCAACCGTCACAGTGGCGCCATGGCGCTTTGCAATTTCTCGCACAATGGGCAAGCCCAAGCCAGAGCCATCTACATTGGTTCCTAAGGCTCGATAAAAGGGTTCAAACACCCGCTCTCTTTCGGCCGCGCTGATGCCAGGGCCGTTGTCTTCCACTTGCACGGCCAAGGCTTGACTGTAGGGGTCCACCAGGAGGCGCACAGTAATGACACCTATTCGCTCATGGGTGCTCGGGGTGTAATGAATGGCGTTGTCAACCAAATTTCGAATCATTTCTTTGAGCAGCGTCGGGTTGCCTTGCAAGGTCAAAAAGCGCCGTTTTTTGTCCGTGTCGACGCCGTCATAACCCAGGTCCAAGCCCTTTTCCATGGCGTGTGGCAATGAGTCATTGAGCACCTCGCTGATCAAGGCCGCCATGTCACACGATTGCAAGTCTATGGACCCAGCGCCTTCTGCCCGAGCCAGTGACAACAGTTGATTGACGGTGTGCGTGGCTTGCACACTCGCACGACCAATTTGTTGCAGCGACTGTTTTAACTCTTCTTCTCCAGCCTCTTTTCTTTGCGCCAAGTCAGCTTGCATGCGCAAACCTGCAAGGGGTGTTTTCAATTGGTGCGCAGCGTCGGCTAAAAATCTTTTTTGAATGCCTATCGACTCTTTTAAGCGGCGCAACAAATCATTGACGGAGGAGACCAGGGGGGCCACTTCCAATGGCACTGTTTTTTCATCCAAAGGACTCAGGTCATCGGATTTTCTGGCGCGTATGCGCTCTTCCAATTCCGACAGTGGCTTGATGCCGCGGACCAAGGCCAACCAAACCAGCAAAACAGCCAGGGGCAAAATTGCAAACTGAGGCAGCATGACGCCTTTGATAATTTCAGTGGCCAAGACTGATCTTTTTTCTCGGGTTTCAGCCACTTGAACAAGGACTGAGCCTAATTCTGAGGTCGACTTTTCAGAAGTTAACTGAACCCATGTGTAGGCCACCCGAACCTCGAGGCTGCGCATTTCATCGTCGCGAATTTTGACATCGTAGCTGCCCAGTTTTTCCTCGTCTTGTGGTTGCGGCAAATCGCGATCGCCACCGAGCAACTCGCCTTTGGGTCCAATGACTTGGTAGTAAACCAAGTCGGCATCATCGGCGCGCAGCAATTCGCTGGCGGGCTGGGGCAAGTTAAATTGAATGCGTTGTTGATCGGGGCTTAGCTTGACCAACTGCGCAAGCGCTTGGACGTTGTAAACCAAAGCGCGGTCAAACGGTTTGTTGGCAAGCCCCTGCGCCACCAACCAAGTGAGCGCCAAACTCACTGGCCATAACAGCAGAAGTGGGGTGAGCATCCAATCCAAAATTTCGCCAAACAACGAGCGCTGCTCGCGGCGAAAAAAAGACACTTGCCAATTTTTACGGCTCATTCACCCACGGTGTTCACGGCACCGTTATCCTGGTATTTTTTCAAGGCAATAACCCAGTCCCCGCACGGTTGCAATGCGAATAGGACCCTTCTCAATTTTTTTGCGCAGACGATGGATGTACACCTCAATGGCATTGTTGCTCACCTCTTCACCCCACTCGCACAATCGCTCGACCAATTGGTCTTTGCTGACCAAACGTCCCGCGCGCTGCAGCAAGACTTCAAGCAAGCCCAATTCACGCGCTGACAACTCCACCATCTTGCCGTCGATGGTGGCCACTCGCCCTGATTGGTCGTAGATCAAGGGTCCATGTTTGATTTGTGAACTGGCCCCACCCATACCGCGGCGTGTCAGTGCTCGCACGCGCGCTTCAAGTTCTTGCAAGCTAAAGGGCTTGGCCATGTAATCGTCTGCGCCGTAGTCCAAGCCTTTGACGCGCTCTTCCACGCTGTCGGCTGCAGTGAGAATCAAAACGGGTAGCGTAGAGCCCCGTGAGCGCAACTTTTTCAAAACCTCTAAGCCGTGCATTTTGGGCAAGCCCAAATCCAAAATGAGCAAATCAAATTCACTGTTGGTCATGAGGGCCGCATCGGCCTCTGAACCGCTGGCCACATGGTCCACTGCGGCGCCGCTGCTGCGCAAGGTTCTCAACAAGCCATCGGCCAATACCTGATCGTCTTCTGCAATCAAAATACGCATCTTCGTCTCCTGCTATTGCCATTGAACGGCTTTGCGAGGCCCTGTGAGGGTCAGGGACAAATTTTAGGCGACTCTGGGTCTTTGCAGTCGAATCTTTCTTCAAGCGCTTAGTTTGCATTCGTGCGCCGTGCCATTTGGCAAACGCCTCACATGCAATAGGCTTCCAATCCAAGCGCGACGACCGTTGCAACGTCCTTGCCCACAGAGGCCTTGAACTCTTCTTCCGCCTGTGCCACAGCCATTTGAAATGCGGCCAACCATGCCAAGCCTGCTGGTGTAAAAACGACCTGCCTGGCCCTGGCATCTCTTGAGTCACTTTCTCTTTTGACCAAGCCCCATGCTTCGCATTGGTTCACCAAATTGCCCATGGCTTGCTTGCTCATGCCGGCCGCTTGCGCCAGTTCTGTCAGCCTTGAGCCCTGCAGCGACAAATGGCGCGTGATGTGAATGTGGGCTGCACTGATTTGATCTCTGGCCGCCAAGTTGGACAGCGCCAATGGCACTTGGTCGTTGTTGGCCATCAGGCTCAAAACGCGCGCATCAAATCTGCGCATCGCATGACCCAGTAGGCGACCCAAATGGGTCTCACGCCAGCGGTCGTCCAACGATGCCGTCAGCGCATCTCTGGGCTCTAAATTCGGTGCTGAACTGTCATTGACTGGCATTTGCTAATAGTAAAGCAAACTGACTAAAAAATCTATTTACTGGCTGAGACAATGCGTTTACAGTACTGTTCAAGCATCCAGTCTTTGATCAACATTCTGAATGCAAACTTTTTAACCCGTTGATTCTCAAGGAGATTTTCATGAGCGAGCAAAACAGCGACAGAACCAAAGCCCTGCAAGCAGCCCTGGCCCAAATTGAAAAACAATTCGGCAAAGGCACCATCATGCGTTTGGGCGAAGGCGAAGTCATCGAAGACATCCAAGTGGTGTCTACCGGCTCTTTGGGTCTGGACATTGCTTTAGGCGTTGGCGGTTTGCCTCGCGGCCGCGTCGTTGAAATATACGGCCCAGAGTCCTCTGGCAAAACCACTCTCACCTTGCAAGTGATTGCCGAAATGCAAAAAGTAGGCGGCCAATGCGCCTTCGTCGATGCCGAGCATGCCCTGGACATCCAATACGCCCAAAAACTGGGCGTCAACCTGCAAGACCTGCTCATCAGCCAACCCGACACCGGCGAGCAAGCCCTTGAAATTGTCGACAGCTTGGTCCGCTCAGGCGCCGTCGATTTGGTCGTCATTGACTCTGTGGCCGCGCTCACCCCCAAAGCCGAGCTCGAAGGCGACATGGGCGACTCACTGCCTGGCCTGCAAGCCCGCCTCATGAGCCAAGCTTTGCGCAAGCTCACCGCCACCATCAAGAAAACCAATTGCATGGTTATTTTCATCAACCAAATCCGCATGAAGATTGGCGTCATGTTCGGCTCCCCCGAAACCACCACCGGCGGCAATGCACTCAAGTTCTACGCGTCTGTTCGCTTAGACATTCGCCGCACCGGCACCATCAAGCGCGGCGACGAGGCCATTGGCAACGAGACCAAGGTCAAGGTGGTTAAAAACAAAGTGGCGCCGCCCTTCAAAACAGCCGAATTCGACATTTTGTTTGGCGAAGGCATCAGCCGCCATGGCGAGATCATCGACATGGGCGTCGAAGCCAAAATCATCGACAAGTCGGGCGCCTGGTATGCCTACAACGGCGAAAAAATTGGCCAAGGCCGCGACAACGCCCGTGAGTTTCTGCGCGAAAACGCAGAGCTGGCCGCCGAGATCGAAAACAAAGTTCGCGAATCTTTGGGCATTCCTTTGTTGGCCGAAGCGGTTAACGCCGCCTAAGCGGCTGCATTGCTAAGTCTATTTTCCAGTTGCGCTCCTTGATCAATGGCTCAGTCCGGGTTTAAGTTGTCCCTCAAAGGACGTGCGCTGCGGCTTTTGTCGCAGCGCGAACACTCACGGGCTGAGCTGGTTCGCAAACTGTCGCCACACGAAGAAGTGCCAGGTGAATTGGCCCAAGTTTTAGACGATTTAAATGCCAAGGGTTTCATCGATGAAGCTCGCGTTCTAGAGTCCGTCGTCAATCACCGTGCAAGCAAGCTGGGCAATGGCCGCATCAAGCAAGAGTTGCAAGCCAAAGGCTTGGCGCCTGAATCGGTGGCTCAGGCCATGCACGATTTAAAAGACTCTGAATTTGCGCGAGCTCAAGGCGTTTGGCAGCGCAAGTTTGGCTCACCGGCTGCCGACGCCAATGCGCGCGCCAAGCATTACCGCTTTTTACTCACGCGCGGCTTCTCTTCAGAAGTTGTCCGCAAGGTGGTGAAACTATCTGGCGCTTCCGACGAAGACTTCGAAAGCTAAGTTTCGTAGCACTGAGTTTCGGGACAAGCGCCTTAGAGTCCCAGCATCAGTTTCAGGTTTTGGACGGCGGCGCCGCTGGCGCCTTTGCCCAAGTTGTCTAGGCGAGAAACCACCACGGCCTGCCTGTGGGTCTCGTTTCCGAACACCCGAATTTCGAGTTTGTTGGAATCGTTGTTGCCTGTGGCGCCTAACTTGCCGCTTTCTTCCGCGGGCACCACGCTCACCCAACCACCTTCGTTTTGGCTGCTGGCGTAGTGCGCGCGCAACACTTCGTGCACATCAGACACTTTGGGTCGGCCTGGCAAGTCGTCTAAAAACAAAGGCAGCTCGACCAACATGCCTTGCCGAAAATTACCAACCGCAGGCAAGAAAATAGGCCGGCGTTTGAGTCCGCTGTACTTCATGATCTCGGGGACGTGCTTGTGCTGAAGGCCCAAAGCATAAGCTTCATGCAAAGGTGCGCGACCCGCTTCAAAGTCTTCAATCAAGGTTCTGCCACCACCGGAGTAACCACTTACTGATGGCAAGGCTACTGGAAAATCAGGGGGCAGGACACCCGCACTGACCAAGGGCGCCAAGATGGCAATGGCACCGGAGGCATAGCAACCCGGGTTGCTGACACGTTGCGCCTTGACCACAGCCTCGCGCTGGCCTGCGCGCATTTCAGGGAAACCAAAGACCCAGTTGTCGTCTACACGGTGCGCTGTGGAGGCATCAATGATGCGCGGCTTGTGGCCAGATAAGGCGTCCACCATGGCCACGGACTCTCGGGCGGCATCATCGTGCAGGCACAGAATGGCCAAATCGACTTGGGCCATGAGTTCACGCTTGGCTTCGGGGTCTTTGCGTTTTTCGGGCGCAATACTCACAAGCTGTACTTCAGGCATGGCCAACAGACGCTCACGGATCAAGAGTCCGGTGGTTCCAGCTTCGCCATCGATGAAAATTTTGGCCATTCAGGGCTCTCCCAAGAAAATTCGTGCCGCCGTCATGTCAATGTAAGTGACGCGGCTCAAGATTGGTGCGTTGCAACATGATACAGTCGCCGGCTGAAGTGTCCAGTGCTTGTTTAGGGCAAATTGCCCTGACGGGCTGGTGAATATAACCACCCTCTGAGAGAAACCTCATGAAGATCCACGAGTACCAAGGCAAGGAAATCTTGCGTCAATTTGGTGTGCCAGTGCCCCGCGGCATTCCGGCCTTTACAGTGCAAGAAGCGGTGGAAGCCGCTCAAAAATTGGGCGGCCCAGTGTGGGTGGTCAAAGCACAAATTCACGCGGGCGGCCGCGGCAAGGGCGGCGGCGTGAAGCTGGCTCGCTCTATTGATGAAGTGAAACAACTGGCCACAGAAATTCTGGGCATGCAGTTGATCACGCACCAAACTGGCCCAGAAGGTCAGAAGGTTCGTCGCCTCCTGATTGAAGACGGCGCCGACATCAAAAAAGAATATTACATCTCTGCTGTCACAGACCGTGCTTCACAACGTGTGGCCATGATTGTGTCTAGCGAAGGCGGTATGGACATTGAAGGTGTGGCACACGACACGCCAGAGAAAATCATCACCGAAATCGTCAATCCCGCATTGGGCCTTACAGACGCTCAAGCCAAGATGTTGTCTGACGCCATTGGCGTGCCTGCTGGCTCTACGGCCCAAGCCGCCGACGTGCTGCAAAAGGTTTACAAGTGCTACATGGACACTGACGCGTCTTTGGTCGAGATCAATCCTTTGATCTTGGAAGGCAACGGCGGCATCCGCGCTTTGGACGCCAAGTTCAACTTTGACTCCAACGCTTTGTTCCGTCACCCAGAGATCGTTGCATACCGCGATTTGGACGAAGAAGACCCTGCAGAAGTGGAAGCTTCTAAATTCGACTTGGCCTACATCAGCTTAGACGGCAACATTGGTTGCTTGGTCAACGGTGCGGGCTTGGCCATGGCCAC
>CALCBL010000254.1 GCA_937897495.1 uncultured Burkholderiales bacterium | reverse complement strand
CGAATCACCTCATCTCTTTCGGCTTCTGGCAAGAACGCCAAAATAGCCAAACTGCCCTGCCCTACACCCAAAGCAATGCGGCCACCAATGTCGCCAGTGAAAGAGCGAATGGGAAACGGGCCTTCACTTCGATCGATGCACACGGCATCAAAACCACTTCGAGCCAACAGAAATAAGGTATCGCCCAGACTCGCGCACAAGCGCAACATCACGGGGCGACATATTTCACGCAAGTTAAGCGGATTACCAGCCCTGGCCGCCAGCACAAAGAAGTCCACGCTGAGTCTGTAGTGCTTGGTCCGTTCATCTTGCTCAACCACATTTTGTAAAACGAGCGCTTGCAATGTGCGGTGCACCGTAGCTTGGGTCAGCCCAACATCCTTTGCGATCTGCGTCACACGTGCACCCTCTGCCTTGGCATCTGACAGATTTTTGATAATTGCAAAGGCTCTCTCAAGGGTGCCTGTACCTGTTTGAAGTTCTTTCATGAATCGCTCAGTGAAATAAATTCAATCCAGTTTATGTCAATATTTCAATAAATGGAATAATAAATTTATTTCTCTCATTTAGTGAAATTCCCTGTTGACGACTGTGCCTCTTTAAAACAAGATCAAATTTAATCTAGCCACCGAAAGGGCCGTTCAATGTCATTTTTGACGCTGACAGATGTCTCCAAGTTTTACGGGCCCAACTGCGTCGTCGACAAGGTGAATCTGAGTGTGGAAAAAGGTGAGTTCGTCACATTGCTCGGACCCTCAGGCTGCGGCAAGACCACAACACTGCAAATGATTGCAGGCTTTGCAGACGTCACCGAAGGAAGCATCACCCTTGACGGCAAAGACATCACGCACACCAAGCCCAACACGCGTGGTTTAGGCATCGTGTTCCAAAGCTACGCCCTCTTCCCTCACATGACGGTCGAGGAAAACGTGAGTTTTGGTCTTGAAATGCGCAAGGTCGCAAAACCCACAAGGGCTCGCCAAGTTGCCGATGCATTGGCCTTGGTCCATTTGGAAGACTATTCAAAAAGATACCCTCGCGAACTCTCTGGGGGTCAACGGCAACGGGTTGCACTGGCCAGAGCATTGATCATTGAGCCGCCCGTGTTGCTTCTGGATGAGCCACTCTCAAATTTGGATGCAAAGCTTCGCGAAGAAATGCAATTCGAATTAAGGCAGATCCAGAGAACGGTGGGCACCACAACCATCTTGGTAACACACGATCAATCAGAAGCGATGTCCATCAGTGACCGTGTGGTGGTGATGCAGTCTGGAAAAATTACCCAAATTGATCAACCCTACGCACTTTATGAGAACCCTCAGTCAAGGTTCATCTCGGCATTTGTTGGCAAGGCCAACTTATTGCAAGGGGAACTTGTCAGACAAGGCGCCGAATTAAGCATCAGCGTCAATGGCGTTTCATTTTTGTGCGGCGAAACGCCATTGCAAGCTGGAAGTCAGGCATTCCTAAGTTTGCGTCCTGAAAAAATTCAATTGACCCAACTCAATCACGGCCTCATCAATGGGCGCATTGCGGCCAGATTTTTCTTAGGCAGCCAATGGCTCTACCGAGTTGAAACAAAGGCTGGCACGCTTCAAGTTGTGAGCATCAACAGCGATACAGCGCCGCTTCAAGAAAATCAAGAGACTGGGCTTACTTGGTCTTCTTCATCTCTGCGCATACTGCCATGAGCCAGACCAAAAGCAACGCACCCTGGTTGCTATCGGCGCCAGCCATCGTATTGTTTGTTGCATTGCTGCTGGCACCTATGCTTATGACGGCTGTGTTGTCTTTCAATGTTTTTGACTACAACACCGGCATCAAAAATGCCTATACGCTTGACCACTACATCGCCGTTTTCACTGACGACTATTACTATGAAGTGTTTTGGCGCACCTTCTGGATTGCGGCTGTCACTACCGGCATATGTTTATTAGTGGGCGTGCCTGAAGCCTACATTTTGAGTCGCATGAAAACCCCGTGGCGAAGTATCTTTTTGCTGATCGTGCTTGCACCCTTGTTGGTATCCGTCGTAGTGCGGGCCTTTGGCTGGAGTTTGTTACTTGGCCCAAGAGGCATATTCAATCAAATCTCTTTGGCGCTGGACTTAGGCAACATCAAAATTTTGTACACAGAATGGGCGGTCATCATTGCACTCGTGCATGTCATGCTGCCTTTCATGATCATTCCCATCTGGACCTCCTTGCAAAAGCTAGATCCTGGTGTGGAAAACGCTGCGCTTTCTTTGGCTGCTTCACCTTTTGCAACATTAAGGCGTGTGGTATTTCCTCAAGTGCTTCCTGGTATTTTGTCTGGCAGCCTAATTGTGTTTGGCTTAAGTGCCAGCGCTTTCGCCATTCCAGGGCTGTTGGGCGGCCGCCGATTGAAAATGGTAGCCACGGTTGTCTATGACGAATATTTGCATGAACTCAACTGGCCTCTTGGCGCTACCTTGGCTTTGATTTTGCTGGCAGCCAACCTGCTTGTGATGTTGAGCTACAACAAAATTCTAGAGCGCAAGTATCAAAAATCAATGGGGGTCGCATGAATAAAAATGGCCCCCTTGCTTTACTCTTCAATGGATTGGTCATTGGCTTCATGCTGGCACCCTTGGTGATTGTTTGCTTGGTGGCTTTTACGCCAGGCAACACCCTCACCATCCCAACCACCGAGTTTTCACTTCGTTGGTTTGCCGCGGTTTTTAAACATTCAGACTTTGTTACTGCATTTTGGAACAGTCTTTGGTTGGCCATTGCTGCAGCCAGTTTGTCTACTGCCATTGCCATCCCTGCGGGACTGGCCATTACACGCTTTCAATTCAAAGGGCGAGATGCTTTGAACGGCTTGTTTTTATCCCCCCTGATCGTGCCTCACTTGGTTTTAGGTGTGGCCTTGTTGCGTCTGTTTTCACTGATTGGTGCAACCGGAAGTTTTGGCTGGCTCATCTTGGCCCACACCTTGATCGTGACCCCCTTCGTTTTGCGATTGATTGTGGCGGCCTCCTCTGGCATGGACAGCCATTGCGAAGATGCAGCACGTTCATTGGGCGCCAGCCGAGGTACTGTATTTTGGCGGGTTACCCTGCCCATGATTCTTCCTGGCGTAACAGGGGGCTGGCTATTGGCCTTTATCAACAGCTTTGACGAGGTCACCATGTCTATCTTTGTGACTTCGCCAGTCACTGTCACATTGCCCGTTCGCATGTACATGTACGCCACTGAGTCGGTCGACCCCCTGATGGCCGCCGTGTCAGCACTCATGGTGGCACTGACCGCCGGTGTCATGGTGATTTTGGATCGACTTTATGGCTTGGACAAAGTTTTGGTGGGCGAAAAATAATGCATCAAAACACCGCCATGGTTCAACAGGGGCAACTGGTCAGGTTGGTCGAGTTAAATCGAAAGAAGCTCACGATTTATATCAACGGAGTTGCTACGGAAGCACTAGAAGGCGACACCCTTTTGACGGTCATTTTGACCCATCAAAAATTTATCCGACAAACTGAGTTCAGTGGTTCTGAACGAGCCGGATTTTGTTTGATGGGTGCATGTCAAGATTGTTGGGTGTGCACTGAAGACGGCTCGCGCTTGCGCAGTTGTAGCACCTTGGTTCAAGCCAATATGAAGCTAGTCACCCCCAAGGCCAACCCATGACGCAGCCACTTAAGCCTGTCATTGTGGGTGCGGGGCCAGCTGGAATTCGCGCAGCACAAACTTTGGTGGCCCATGGGCTGCGACCCATTGTGATCGATGAGTCAGCCAGGTGGGGGGGGCAAATCTACAGACAAGCTCCTGGCAATTTCGCACGTTCTTCAAAACAACTTTATGGTTTTGATGCGCGCAAAGCAGATGCCATTTTATCCGCCATGGACTCTTTACTTTCTAAAGTGGACTATCGCCCCAACACCTTGGTGTGGAACGCAGAAGGAGGACAACTGGATATGTTGCACGAAGGACATACTTCTGTCGTTGATTACACCGACCTGATCGTTGCCACAGGCGCAACAGATCGCATCTTGCCATTCAAGGGATGGACCTTGCCAGGGGTTTTTAGCATGGGAGGCGCACAAGTTGCCTTGAAATTTCAAGCTTGCGCCATTGGGCAAAAAGTTGTTTTTGCAGGATCTGGTCCTTTGCTCTATTTGGTGGCCTATCAATATGCCAAAGCAGGTGCCAATGTCATGGCAGTCTTAGACAGCAGCCATTTCAGCCAGCAAATCAAAGCTGTACCAAGCCTGTTGAACCAAGCGGCGGTCTTTGCCAAAGGTGTCTATTACCTTGCATGGCTAAAAGCGCATGGCATTGCTATTCACCATGGTGCCACCCCCATTGAAGTGATGGGCACACAAAGTGTTGAAAAACTCATTTGGCGTAATTCGCAGGGTGCACATGAAATCGATTGCGATGCCGTGGCCACTGGCTACGGACTGAGAAGTGAATCTCAGCTTGCTGACATTCTTGGATGTAAATTTATTTTTTCAAATGCTGAGAACAGCTGGATTCCTCAGAAAGATGTGGCCGGCAGGTCAACCATACAACATGTTTATTTTGCGGGTGATGGGGCTGGCATTCAAGGTGCTGACGCGGCGGAATGGGCTGGCGAGTTGGCCGGATTGGCATTGATTGAAGACAGACAACTCCAACAGCAAAAAAATCACGCCAGTCGCACTGACGAGCTGGCAAAGTACCTTCAAAAGCGAGTTGCCTTTGGGCGTGGCTTGAGCATCGCGTTTCAAGATCCTCAAAATTGGGCTCGCCAAACTACAGATGACACTGTCATTTGCCGCTGCGAAGAAATTACTGCCGGCGACATCAGACAGTCGGCTCAATCTACGGGGGCACAAGATGTCAACCGCCTGAAAGCAATGTGTCGGGTTGGAATGGGAAGGTGTCAAGGAAGAATGTGCGGACCCGCTGCAGCCGCACTGCTTGCAGATTGCACACATCAATCCATCGAAAAAGTGGGTCGTCTTAGGGGTCAAGCGCCGATCAAACCCATCCCATTTGTACAAAGCCCCGCTTTGAAAAACACAACTCCCGATACCGAGGAGGCCAATTGAGCATCAGCCCTCTTTCTTGTGATGTAGCCATTGTCGGCGGCGGCATTGTGGGCTGTTCTGCTGCGCTTGCGTTGCGCAAATTAGGCAAGTCCGTCATTTTGATCGAACGTGACTTGTGTGGTTCAAGATCAAGCGGCGTGAACTACGGTGGTGTTCGCCGACAGGGCAGGTCACTCATTCAACTCCCATTGGCACAGAGAGCACACGCCATTTGGGCAAAGCTGCCAGAACTATTAGGTACAGCTTGCGAGTACACGCGTTCTGGGCATTTGAAGATTGCCCGGAGTGAGGCCGATTTAGCTTCACTCATTGCCTACAAAGAAAAAACAGAGTCATTTGGCTTGGGACTCAAAATCTTTTCTGGCGATCAGCTGAGGGAACTCTACCCTTGGCTAAGTGAAAGTGTTGTCGGCGGTTCTTTATGCGCTGAGGACGGGCATGCCAATCCACGCTTGGTATCCCCTGCATTTGCAAGAGCAGCCTCCCAAGCGGGCGCTCAACTGATGGAAAACACTCAAGTCATTGACATTGAATACTCAAATACAGGCTTTACCCTCAAGACCAGCACAGACCAAATGATCAAAGCACCCGTTCTTTTAAATTGCGCTGGTGCTTGGGCAAGCTTTGTTGCAGAAAAATTCAACGAAGCTGTGCCCATGGTTGCTGCTCACCCCACCATGGCAGTCACTGAACCGCTGCCCAGCTTCATGTCGCTCAGTTTGGGGGTTCAAGGCGGCGGCATCTATGCCAGGCAAACCCAAAGGGGCAATTGCGTGATTGGTGGCTCGCGGGGATTTGCTTTAGATGAACTGAGAGCTCGCCCAAGCAGAGAAGCCATTCAACTGGTTTTGGCCAGGTCAGTCGAGCTTTTACCTCAACTCAAACACGCCAACATCATTCGAACCTGGAGTGGCACCGAAGGCTACCTTCCAGACCACGAGCCCGTCATCGGACCCAGCAGAACCACGCCAGGTTTATTTCACGGGTTTGGCTTTGCGGGTGCCGGTTTTCAAATTGGGCCTGCCGTTGGCGAGGTGTTGTCCGAATTGGCAACCCAAGGCCAAACCTCAACACCCATCGATGGATTCTCCATCTCAAGATTTCCCCGTGTGCTTTCGTCTATTACTACAACCTTAGGAGATTTACCATGAAGTTCTGCTCTCAACTTAAGAATACAGTTGCCAAACCATTGGGCGCCATTTCACTGGCCTCAATGGCCATGCTAGGAAGCGCGTCTTTACAGGCGCAGACTAAAACCCTTTACATCGGCATGAACGGCGGCTCGATGGAAAAGACTTGGACAGCGAACGTTTTTCCAGCTTTCGAAAAAGCCAACAACGTGAAGGTCGTTGTAGTACCGGGTACATCCTCTGAAATTTTGGCAAAAGCGCAGGCCAATAAAGACAAGCCACAAATGCACGTCATTTTCTTAGACGATGGGGTGATGATGCGGGCAGCGGGTATGGGCTTGTGTGAAAAATTAAAGCCCAGCGGCCCTCTGAATGAAATTTTTCCAACGGCACGCTTTAAAGACGATATTGCAGCCGGCGTTACCATGGGCATGACTGGCCTGGCATACAACAAAAAAATGTTTGCCGAAAAAGGTTGGGCAGCCCCCACCTCTTGGATGGACCTGGCCGATCCCAAATACAAAGGCAAGGTGGTCTTCCAGTCCATGCCGTCTTCTTCCTTTGGTCTGCATGGATTCTTGATGTTCAATCGCATTAAAGGCGGTACTGAAGCCAACGTCGATCCAGGCTTCAATGCATGGAAAGCTGCCATTGGCCCTAACGTTTTAGAATACATTCCCAGTTCTGCTAAATTGGCAGAAATGATTCAAAATGGAGAGGCTGCCATTGCACCCTTGACGCCAACTGGCGTTGCAACATTGCAAGAAAAAGGCATTGCCATTGAATATGCTCAACCCAAAGAAGGATCAGTTGTATTGATGGTTGCTGAATGCGTGATTGCCAACAATACCGAGCCCGTTTTGTCACAAAAACTTGCGGAGTACTTGCTTTCTGCATCTGCTCAAGCAGCTGGCTTAGAGCATGGCAACCAAATTCCTTCAAACCCCAAAGCCCCTGCAATTGGCGATGATGCCAAACTCAAACTCAAACAGTTTGCTGAATACATGAAGACAGCAGTGGTCTTGGACTGGAATGCCATCAATGAAAATCGCCCAGCTTGGAACGCCCGCTGGAACCGTAGCATCGAACGTTAAGAGTGAATCATGAGTTACTGCACTGATATCCAAAGTATTTTCAAATCCTTGAACCTCGCATTGCCGCCC
>CALCBL010000253.1 GCA_937897495.1 uncultured Burkholderiales bacterium | reverse complement strand
TAGTAAACCCGGACCATACTACTTTGAACCAAAGAAAAAGCACCTAGAGTTTCCTCTAAGTGCTTGATTTCATTGGGAATTTTTTGGTGGGCGATGCAAGTTTCGAACTTGCGACCCCTGCAGTGTGAATGCAGTGCTCTACCCCTGAGCTAATCGCCCTATCGCTTTTTCAGCGTAGCCTTAAATTATGCCATGGAAAATTGGCGTATTTCAAGGTTTTTAGGGCGTCAAGCCGGTGCGGCCTGCCGCCAAATGGTCTTGCCCCCACTGGCTTTGTCCAATTGAGCCAATTGGTCTTCGTGGGCTGCATGCTCTTGGGCATTGGCTTGAATGACGGGCAATACAAAGCCAGACAAATCGACAGCGTCTTCTGAACCTGCCTTGCCTTCATCGCCACCTGCATCGATGAGCAAGGCTTCTTGGCCGCGCGTGAGGTTGATGTAAACATCGGCCAGAAGTTCGGCATCTAGCAAAGCACCATGCAAGGTACGACCAGAATTGTCGACGCCCAAACGATCGCACAGAGCATCGAGGCTGTTGCGCTTGCCGGGGTACATTTGCTTGGCCATGACCAGAGTGTCGACCACGCTTTCGACATACTGGGTGAAGGGCTTCTGCCCTGCAAGCTCTAGCTCTTTGTTTAAAAAGCCTACGTCAAACGCGGCGTTGTGAATGATGATTTCGGCGCCCTGCACATAGTCCAAAATTTCTTGCGCTACAGATTCAAACTTGGGCTTGTCGCGCAAAAATTCGTTGCTGATGCCGTGCACCTTAAGCGCGTCTTCATGGCTGTCGCGCCCAGGGTTAAAGTAGAAATGCAAGTTGTTGCCGGTAAGCTTGCGGTTGACCAACTCGACGCAGCCCAGCTCAATGACGCGGTCACCGCCCTCTGCAGAGAGGCCTGTGGTTTCGGTGTCTAAAAATAATTGGCGCATTTCAATGCATTTCTTTGGCGTGGTTGATGGTGTACTTTGGAATCTCTATCACCACATCTTGCTTGCCCATGAAGGCCTGGCAGCTCAAACGTGAGTTGGGCTCTAAGCCCCAGGCACGGTCAAGCAAGTCTTCTTCGGTTTCTTCGGCTTCGTTCAAGCTGCTCAAACCTTCTCGCACAATGACGTGGCAAGTGGTGCAGGCGCAACTCATGTCGCAGGCGTGTTCAATGTTAATTTTGTTTTCTAACAAGGCTTCGCAAATGCTGGTGCCAGCTGGGGCAGAAATTTGTGCGCCTTCAGGGCAGTACTCAGCGTGGGGCAAAATTTTAATGACTGGCATTTTGTGTTTCTTTAATTGGCAGTGAGCTCAAAGGTTCTGGATGTTTTGACCCGACAAAGCTTTTTGAATGCTGTGGTTCATGCGCTCGGCAGCAAAGG
>CALCBL010000252.1 GCA_937897495.1 uncultured Burkholderiales bacterium | reverse complement strand
CTCTTCAAGGTGTAGTGGCGTGTTACAAAAGCTTCGGCGGCGTGAGTTTTCGGCAGTGGCCATGGCCAGTGTTGTGCTGGCGCCTGGCTTGGCTTTGGCTGCTGTCTCTCCTCAAAAAGTCAGCATCGCACTGGCCGCCAAAACCAGTCTGTTCCATTTGCCTTTGGTTTTGGCTGAGCAATTGGGCGCGTTCAAAAACGAGGGTCTGCAAATTGATTGGCTTGAATGTGAATCGGGCCTTCAAGCGGTTCAACTGGCCTTGAATGGGCAAGCAGATGTGGTGTCAGGCGCTTTCGAGCACACCCTCGATTTGCAAGCGCGTGGCTTAAATTACCGTGCCTTTGTATTGCAGGGCAGAGCGCCCCAAATCAGTGTGGGCTTGGCCACCCGAAAAGCACTTGCAATGAAATCATTGGACGATCTCAAATCTTTCAAGATGGGTATTTCATCTTTAGGCTCTGGCACGCATTGGTTAGCGCAACAGTGGCTACTGAAAGCCAAGCTTGCGCCCGAGAATGTTCAGTTCATTGAACTTGGCTCTGCCACAGGGCAGTTGTTGGAAGCCGTCAAAACGGGCTCGGTTGACGCTTTGTGTCACATCGATCCTGTCATGCACTACCTGGAACAAAAAAATGAATTGCGTCTCTTGGCTGAGACGCGATCGCTGATCAGTACGCAGCGCATGTTTGGCGGCCCCATGCTCTCGGCTTGTTTGTTTGGCAGGGGCGAGTTTTTGCAAAAACGTGCTGATGTTGCCCTGACCTTGACCCGAGGCGTGGTCAGAGCATTGCAGTGGCTCAAAACCGCAGGGCCTTCCGATATTCTCAAAATGGTGCCCTCTCACAATTGGATGGGCGACCGTGCAATGTACTTAGGTGCTTTGGAAAATGTGCGCAACAGCTACAGCTTGGATGGCATGTTTTCGACTGAGTCCTTGCAAACGGCTTGGCGTGCCAGAGCCAGTCGCGTTAGCACCGACCGGGCCACTTGGACCACCTTGGCTAAAACCTACACCAATGAATTTGCGCTAATGGCACAACGCAAAGTCAATTCCTGACGGAAGAACTGGGCGAGTTTGGCTTGCCAGTTTTTGGGGTTGAGGGCTTTGATTGGACTTTGGCCTGCTTTGCTTTGGGGGCGCCAGATGAAGCTTTCACACCT
>CALCBL010000251.1 GCA_937897495.1 uncultured Burkholderiales bacterium | reverse complement strand
TGCCTACATGGATTCCAACGAAGGCGATGAACCCGTCGAAAATGGCTTCCAAGATTGGGACTGGGCGCGCGCAGAAATGTCCAATGGCGATACCAGTGTGGTCTACGATGTGCGGCCCAAACAAGGGCCCGGCCGGGTCGTAGCGCAACGCTTTTCACCGGATGGCAGTTACACCGCTTTTACAGCACCGGTGCGACACAACTTGCCTTCTTCGGGCTGGCGACTTTCGCGGGGCATGTGCAGTGAATCGAGCCAGGCGCCCGAGGTGCTGAGCACTTTAGAAGACACGCCGTTTTATGTTCGCTCCTTGTTGCGCACTCAACTGCTGGGTGAGAATGTCACTGCGGTGCACGAGTCGTTGGACATTCCCAGACTGGTGTCATTGCCAGTGCGCTTCATGTTGCCTTTTCGAATGCCGCGACGTGCCTAGGTGAATTTTTTCGGCGTTGCATGGCGTGGTCTTTTTGTTCAGTCGTTTTGACGAGCGCGTGCCAGGGTTCGCTCTCTCTCTCTGGGCCCAAAGCTAGAAGCCAATGCGCCCTCGGCTTCTAAGCCTTCCAGGTAAATGCTTTCAATCTCTGGCGCAGCACGCAGCAGTTCGCGCTCGGCAAAAGGCATGTGCAACAAAGCTCTGAGCGCAAACAAAATTCGCAACCAACCGGGTACCCACACTCTGCGCTTGCGCTGCATCATGCCTTGCACAATGACGCGCGCCGTTTCTTCTGGCGATGTTTCGCTGTTCAAGGGGCCTGGCATGGTGGCGCGCAATCGCACAAAGCCTGGATGCAAGGCGCCTTCGGTGACCAGCGGCGTGCGCACCCAGCCCGCATGAACAACACCTACACCCACACCATGCGCAGCCATCTCAATGCGCAAAGAATTGCCCATGGCCTCGGCGGCCGACTTGCTTGCGGCGTAGGCGGACATGACCGGAGGATGCGCGAAAGAAGATACCGACGCATTGATGAGCACATAGCCACGTTGCCGCATGATGGCAGGCAAGGCCGCACGAACAGTATTGAAAACACCAAACACATTGACCTCGAAACAGCGTTTCCAAGCTTCGGGGTCAATGTAGGCGATCGGCCCAAAAGCAGCAACGCCTGCGTTGGCAAAGACGATGTCGATGCGGCCCAGCTCGGCCAAGGTTTTTTCAACAAGGTCTTGCATCGCTTGCAATTGCGTGACATCGGCCACCCAGTGAAGCGTTTGAGGGCCGCAGCGTTGGGCCATTTGCGCCAGAGGCTCTGCATCGCAGTCCACCAAAACAGGAACGCCGCCATGGGCCAATACTTCAAGGGCAGTGGCTGCACCAATGCCAGAAGCTGCACCGGTAATTAAGACGACGCGGCCGTCGAGCGTGTTTTTTGAAGTTGCCATTTGCTCATCCAAGCTAGGACGATCACGCGCGTCAAACCGACTTGGTGACCATGAAATACACAATGGGCAAGGGTAGCACGGTGGAGATGGCGCCGGCAATTTTCCAAATTCGGGACAGGCGCCAATATTCTTCAGTGATCTCAGAATATTGTTGAAGCAAAGCGCGCTGTTTGAATTGAATAGGCACCAGAACGAACAACCAAATCAAGCCTGAAAAAGTAAGCAGCCAATAGGACCATTGAATCCAGGGATGGCTTGCACCACCTCCAAAATTTTCTGCCATGCCGTGGCCTGTCCAAACCACACCCACTGCCCCTACCAACGTGAACATGAGGTCTGTAATCAGAACCATCTTGTTGCTGAATTGAACGATGGCGTGATTGCGCGTGCGCTCAGCCAACAAGGCCCAAACGCCGCTCACAATCACGTTGCCTAAAAACAAGCACGCGCATACCAAATGAATGACTTTGAGGGTAGGTGTCATTTGGGGTCGTTTTGTTGCGAGGTCATCGAAGGTGCCTTATCTGGCTTGACGCTCTGCTGCGTAGCTTGGTGTTTTTCTGCTTCACGTTGTTGGCGCGTCACTTCTTTGGCGCGACGTAAATCACGAAATTGCCAAGTTACAAAAAGAACACCGGCAATCAGCAACACCACAACTTCAACAATTTTCAAATCCACTGTATCAGGCTCTTTAACGCGGGGTTCTCTCGCGTTGTTCTAAACGGCCGAACAATTCCACCATCCATACAACACGCTCATCAAAACTTCGAACAGGCATCGTCCAGGGCTTTTCATGCGCCAAGGGGTTGCGCTCTTGGCTCACAATGTCAACCAAGTAATGGATGGCGGGTACAGGGCTGAGCGTGACATCCGGCACGGCAGGTGCCTTCACAGCCACAGTGGCTGCGCGTGCCAACAAGGCCAGCTTGCGCGCGGTTGAAACTACCGTGCGGTGGTTCACAGAATCGAGGCCTTCACGCTCTAATTGTTTGCCGATTTCAGCATAGACCAGACGCGCTGCTT
>CALCBL010000250.1 GCA_937897495.1 uncultured Burkholderiales bacterium | reverse complement strand
TCCGATCTGGAGCAACGCGAAGCTTTGTACGAGTGGAACCATGCAGCGCAGTTGCTGCACATGCGAGCTGCCGCATCCCAAACAGGTTCAAGCGCCACACCCCAAGACATTGAACGCGAGGTGTATCAAAAACGTTTCTTGGTCAAGCGCCCCTTGCTAGAAGCCCTGCAAACCCCTGCACCAGGCGCACTGCTCTTGATTGATGAAGTTGACCGCGCAGATGAGCCCTTTGAAGCATTTTTACTGGAATATTTGGGCGAATACCAAGTCAGTATTCCAGAGCTAGGCACCATCAAAGCCGAGGTGGCACCCGTCACCATTCTCACCAGCAATCGCACCCGCGATTTGAACGACGCCGTGAAGCGCCGATGCCTTTACCAGTGGATGGACTACCCCGATCGAGATCGCGAACTGGCCGTGGTCAGGTCGCAAGTTCCGCAAGCCAGCGCTCAGCTCACTGAACAGGTGGCAGAGTTTGTGGGTCGCCTTAGAAGTCAACCCTTCTCTAGCGCTTTTCAGCGCGCACCCGGCATTGCCGAAAGCGTAGAATGGGCCAAAGCCTTGGTTGCCTTGGACACGCTTACCCTTGACCCCGAAGTGGTGCAAGACACTGTAGGCATTTTGTTCAAGCAGCGCGAAGACATTGCGGCCATCACGCCACTGCTCCATGATTTGCTGGCGCCTGCGCCCATCACAAGCCTTTAACTTAAAGCTTGGGCCATCATGCTTTTAGGCGACGCGCGCAGCGGCAAACTCAGTGACAACATCACGGGTTTTGCGCGCGCACTCAGGCGCGCCGGGCTGCCCATTGATGCATCGCGCATCAGCTTGGCCATTGAATCGACGCAACACGTTGGCATCGAAAGAAAAGACGATTTGTCTGCCGCCTTGAAAGCCTGCTTGGTCAGCCGACAAGAAGACTTGGTGGTCTTTGACCAAATGTTTTCAGCACTTTTCAGAGATCCTGAGCTCACCCGACAACTTTTGTCTCAGCTCTTGCACAAAGCACCCGCGGCCACACCGGGTGTGCCGCGCAAATCTAGGGTACAAGAAGCTTTGGCAGCCAAAAACAAACAAAATGACCCTGTCAAACCCAAAGAAGACGAGCTGAAATTTGACGCGGCCATGAGCGCCAGCGACCGCGAAAGACTGCAACAAGCCGACTTTCAAAGCTTGAGTGCCAGCGAGTTTAGGCTGGTAGAAAAACTGGCCCGGCAAGTTAAGCTGCCGCTGCCTAAAATTCAGGGGCGAAGAACACGCACAGGCGGCCGAGGCGATCGCATTCATTGGGCCAAAACCATGCAGCTGGCGGCAAGGCAAGATGGCGATATTTTGTCTCTGCCACGCATGCAAAGAAAACCTCAGGCCCTTCCACTTTTGATTTTGGTTGACATCTCTGGCTCGATGGAGCGATATGCTCGCTTGCTGCTGGCATTTTTGCACCAAGCCACACGCGGCACACCCCGTCAGATTTTTGCATTTGGCACCGACCTCACCGACATCAACCACGCCTTTAAACTGCGCGATACCGATGACATGCTGACCGAGGCCAGCCATCAAATTAAAGACTTTGCGGGCGGCACGCAGCTGGGAAAATCGCTGGCGCATCTGCGTGTCAATTTTGCAAAAAAACTCACAGGCAGGCGTACCGTGGTGTTGTTAATCAGTGATGGGCTCGATACGGGCACCGCAGAGACGCTAGACTCGGAGCTTGTTTGGCTCAAGCGACACACACGCTCTTTGCTTTGGCTCAACCCTCTGCTCAGATTTGAAGGCTATGCTCCCATTGCAACGGGGGCCAGTGTTTTGAATCGGCATGTGAACGGCATGTTGGCCATTCACAATTTGTCGCGTTTGGAAGAACTGGCAAGTGCCTTGAACAAGTTGTTAAAAATAAAATAGGAGAATTGCACATGGACATGCAAGGTCAACGCGTACTACACGTCACCCAAGCGCAAGCATGGGACGCCCTCAACGATCCCGAAATTTTGAAATCCTGCATTCCAGGTTGCGACAAATTTGAGCTGACAGAACCCAACGTTTACAGTGTTGGCGTGGCCATCAAAATTGGCCCCGTATCGGCCAAGTTCTCGGGCAAGGTCAGCCTCTCTGACATTCAAGCGCCCAATTCATATGCGCTGAATTTTGAAGCGCAAGGCGGCGTGGCCGGATTTGGCAAAGGCGAGTCACAAGTCTCGCTGCACCCCCACGCTGATGGCTGCGAATTGAAATACACGGTGCACTCCACAGTGGGTGGCAAATTGGCCCAACTGGGTCAGCGTCTCATTGATGGCGCAGCCAAATCATTGGCCGAAGATTTCTTCAAACGTTTTGAAGAATCACTGCAAGCCAAATACCCTGGCAATGAGGTGGCAGACGCACTTTCTTCGGCCGATGCCGCGACACCTTCAGGTTCAGTGCCAGCTTGGATTTGGTTGGCTTTGCTAGTGGGCGCAGGTGCTGTTTGGTATCTGGTTCGCTAATTCAAAAAACGGTATCCAGAACGGCATCATGGAAAACCTAGACATCGTTGTTTTAAGAACTCTTAAAACTTGGCGTGAAGCTGGGCAGCGCGCCTTGTTAACCACCGTGGTTCGCACTTGGGGTTCATCACCCCGACCCGTCGGCTCCATCATGGCGCTTTGCGAAACAGGCGCAGTAGTGGGCTCCGTGTCGGGCGGGTGTATTGAAGACGACCTCATTGCCCAATACAGCAAGGCCAACGCCATTGTTGACAGCCCCCCCATTCTTTTGAAATATGGCATCAGCGCCGACGAAGCGCACCGCTTTGGCTTGCCTTGCGGCGGCACCTTAGAGCTGCTGCTCGAGTTCAACCCAAGCGCAGAAAGTCTGAGCCAATTGATTGAGTTCCTTGAAAAAGGGCAACTCACGCAAAGGTCAACCCATTTGAAAACGGGCGTTGTCACCCTTGCCGCCACCAACGCGCCCAGTGAATTGCAAATTGATGAAACGCAACTCACCAACACCTTTGGTCCAGAGTACCGCATGCTGCTCATTGGCGCAGGCCAAATGACAGAATACTTGGCCACCATGGCGCTGTTCAATGGCTTTGCCGTCACGGTGTGCGACCCTCGCGAAGAGTACAGAGGCGCATGGTCAGTGGCAGGCGTCACGGTTAAACACGATATGCCCGACGATTTGGTGCTGAGCTTTAAACCCGACAGACGCAGCTGCGTCATTGCCCTCACGCACGACCCCAAACTAGACGACTTGGCACTGTTGGCAGCACTAGACACAGAAGCCTTTTACATCGGTGCTATTGGCTCTAGGCGCAACAACGTTTTGCGCCAGCAGCGCATGATGGAGCACTTTGATCAGACCGAAACCTCACTGGCCAGGCTGCGTGGCCCCATCGGCATTTACATTGGCAGCAAAACTCCCGCAGAAATTGCGGTCAGCATCATGGCCGAAGTGTTGGCTGTGAAAAATGGCGTGCCTTTGCCGCGAGACATGGATGTGGCGCACGCCAAAAATTCACACGATGGACCTGCCATAGATCCTTCTGCGCCGGTTTGTTTTACAGGGCGTTCAAGTTAAGCCCTCACTTGCCTGCGTTGGGAAAGAACACCGACTCTCCGCCAATTTTGTAAGCCGCAATGGCAGCTTGTCCGTTGGCAGAAACAATCCAGTCTACAAACTTTTGGGCATCGGCTTGCTTCACATGGGCATGCTTGGCGGGGTTCACCACCATCACACCATATTGGTTGAACAGTTTCGCATCGCCTTCCACCAACACTTTCAAGTCAGCCCGGTTTTTAAAATTCAACCAAGTACCGCGGTCGGTTAACACATAGGCACCGGTAGAATTTTAAAAACCGGGCTGACTTGAAA
>CALCBL010000249.1 GCA_937897495.1 uncultured Burkholderiales bacterium | reverse complement strand
GCGTTAGCAGCTTTTAAGTCATTGGACGCATCGAGCACCATGCGGTCGTGGGCCGACATCGGGGCATTTGAAACGTGCTCACGCGAGTTGGTCTTGCGACTGAAAGCCTCATCAATGGGTTTGCGAAAAGCCTCCCACATTTTTTGTTCAATGCGGCGATCCATGGGAACGCTTTGAGCTTCTGTTTGCCAATTTTGCTGCAAGGCCTTGACCGCATCTACTCTTAAGAGAGGCGCTGCGCCAAGCTGTTCGGCTTCTGCAATCAAAGCTTGACGCCTTGCGGTACTGGCTTTCTGAGCGGCTTCCAAAGGTGCCGCGGCATTGTGCAGGGCCTGCTTCCAAAGAGGTTGCAGTTCTGCAAAGGCTTTCTCACTCAAGTGACCCGCCGAACGCCAGCGATCGCCAAACTGATGCAAAGACCGCAAGTGCGCGCGCCAATCTGCATTTTGTGCATTGGCCTCACCCCAAGCCTTGACCTCTTCAATCAATGCCAAGCGTTGAGCGCGATGTTCACTGGCTTCGTGTTTGATTTTGTCCAACCAAGTTTGAACCACTTTGTAGGCGTTGTTGCATGCAGCATCGAAACGCTTCCACAAAGCATGGTTTGGCAAGCCACCCTGATCAGCTTTTTTCCATTCTTCACGCAACTGACGCAAAGCGTCTTGCATTTTTCGACCGCCTACGGTGGGCTCAAGGTGAAACTCTTCCTTACCAACTTCAGGCTCGACCGCTTTCTCGGCATCCTCTTTTGAAACTTCTTGTGCGCCACCGTCGGCCGCTGGGGCGTCTTGGGTTTTAACGGGTACTTTTTTGAACAGGCCTTCCGCCTTCAAAACCAATGCCAAACGCAATTGATCAGCAACATGTCTTTGCCAACCTTCTGCATCACCTGCAGCGATGAGTGCGTCATGAACTTTCAAGTCCATGTTGGTGTCCATGTTGCGCCCATGGTCCTTGAGCACTTGCTTGAGTACCAACAAGTTGGCTTCACTGTTCTCAGCCGCCAAGACCGTCATGGCCCCAGCGACCGCTTGGTTGGCGGCTTCGCGCAAGGCCAACCTCTGAGCAGGATCCATTTTGGTATTGCTGACTTTGGGCGTTTTAGCTGGCTTGCCCTCCGTCTCAGCCGTTGATTCTTCAACGCTAGCTTGCACCGCATTTGAAACGGCTAAATGATCGGAATTGGGGGCTTCTTTGACTGCATGAACGTTGGCATGCCCACCAAGACTTGCTTGCCCTCCTCTTGCAACGCGAATTTCTTCGGCCCAAACTGGCACGGGTGGCAAAGCTTCGTTGGCGTCATCTCTAGCCGCTTTAGCCTGAAACAACGCAGCTTCAAAGGCTTCCCAAACACTGCTTAACTGATGACGGGACGCATCAAGTTGGGGTGGGAATTTCAAATCAACGCTGTGCCAAGAGGGATCTTCTGTGATGGCATGGGCTTGTTGGTGCCAGTGCGCCACATCGGACTGCAACAGTTCATTGGCAGCGCCTGCTTCTTTCAAACTTTTGGTAGAAAGAACCTCAATGCGCTGCGCCAAAAGCACAGCTGTTTCGCGCTGCACCATGACTTGGTGCTGCAAATCTTCAACCGCTTTGATTTTTTCATTCAACTGAAGCTTGAGGCTGGCCAGCGGTTCGCGAGACAGTGGCGCACCTGCTTTGGCAGCATCTCTTTGCCATGCCATGGCATCGGCAATGTTCAAACGCGAAGAAGTTAGCATGGCATTGGCGCGTTCAGTCCATTCGGCCGCCAAGACATCTTGGCCATGCAAGCGCTTTAACTCATCTAGCTTTTCGCGAAGCACTTTGGCAGCGCCTTTGTCACGCGTGGAAACTTCTTTGTACACGTTTTGCAAAACTTCGTGAGATGGCTCTGTGATAAGCCAATCACGCAACTTGGCTGCGCGCTCACCGGATGTTTGTGCGGTAAAGGCACCCCCAGTTAAGTTGTCTAGGGCTTGCAAGTCTGGGGTCTTAGGAGAGGAAGAAGTCACAGTCACAACACAAAAAGATAAAGAAGCTATTTTCACCGAGGAAGGCAGTCCTCGATATGCTGAAAGCATCTATTTTCGATTTTTTTTATAATTAGCGGTTTCCTTCATTCAAATCAACTTGTGACTCAACCCGCTTTTCAGGAATTAGCCGCGCAATGGCCTCTTCGCTTTTGGCGCGGACTGTTGACCTTTGGGGGCGATATTGGGCGCGGCTTTGTGAACATTTCACACCACAGTTTTGCAATGTTGGGCCTGCTTGCATTGATCCTCAGCATGCTGGCTTTGGCACGGCCTGAAGTGCGCACCCTGACTGTCCAAAGCGTGCAGGGCTGGCTGTTTACCCGACTGCAGATTTCAGAAGCTGAAGATGAACAGCATCAAGTATTGCTAAGAAGCTTTGCAGCGCCCGCAACTGACCTGACACCGCTTCAATTGACTTTGGTTCAAGCCGTGAGAGGCAAATACAAAATTGCGCCAGAACCCTTGAATGCCTTGATTTTGGAGGTATTTGACTTGGCAGATCGGTCAGCCCTAGAAGCCACCCTCATTCTGGCTGTGATTGGGGTTGAATCTAACTACAACCCTTTTGCCAACAGCCCTACGGGCGCAAAAGGCCTGATGCAGGTGATACCCGAGATCCATTTCGAGCAATTCACCCCCTACGGCGGGACCATGGCCATTTTTGACCCCAAAACAAACCTCCGCATTGGTGTCAAAATCCTCAAAGAATGCATCAATTCGACAGGCAGTTTGGAGGAAGGTCTTCGACTCTACAAGGCCGGTGAAGAGTCTATTTCTCAAGAAACTGAGTACATCTCTAGGGTGATCGGTGAACAAGAACGACTCAATCAAGCCATCCTCAAAAATTCAAAAGATGCCGGTGCCAAAGCTAGCCCCAGCTCGAACCTCAGCCCGAAAAAGTGATCTGCAGCGGCTTGTCCTCAAAAATCAGGCGGCCAAATTTAAGCTTTTCAGATGCATCTAGGCACCACCTCGGCTACACTCGGTGTGTGCGCAACTGGCGATAGGATCCTGGCCCCTGCTAACACTGGCTGGCTGGTTTCTGACGTGGAAATTGGAGGGCTTAGATCCGCCTACAACCACTGGGGAGCGTGCACCTTGTCCAAGTCTTTTGAGGGCACAAGGTTTCAGCCGTTCGCCTGGGCAGCCCTTGCCATTTTGAAGTTTTTAACACTTCACTTGAGCAAGGAACCATCCTTTGAAGGCCTGCCATGTATTCAAGAAATATTCTGATTGAACAAACCGATCCCGAGATTTTTGCTGCCATTCAGGCTGAAAACGCTCGTCAAGAGCATCACATTGAGTTGATTGCCAGCGAAAACTACGCCTCCCCTGCCGTCATGGCGGCTCAAGGCTCACAACTCACCAACAAGTACGCCGAAGGCTACCCTGGCAAACGCTACTACGGTGGTTGCGAATTTGTTGACATTGCAGAGCAATTGGCCATTGACCGCGTCAAACAAATCTTTGGCGCTGACGCTGCCAATGTGCAACCGCATTGCGGCGCATCGGCCAATGAGGCTGTGTTTTTGGCTTTCTTAAAACCCGGCGACACCATCATGGGCATGAGCTTGGCTGAAGGCGGCCACCTCACACACGGTATGCCCTTGAACATCAGTGGAAAGTGGTTCAACGTGGTCAGCTATGGCCTCGATGCCAACGAAGTCATTGACTACGATGCCATGGAGAAAAAGGCGCACGAATCAAAACCCAAGCTCATCATTGCTGGCGCATCGGCCTACAGTTTGCACATTGACTTTGCACGCTTTGCCAAAGTAGCCAAAGATATCGGCGCCATTTTTCTAGTTGATATGGCGCACTATGCAGGCCTCATTGCGGCAGGTGCATATCCCAACCCCGTACCTTACGCCGACGTAGTGACATCAACCACGCACAAGAGCTTGCGCGGACCTCGCGGCGGCATCATCTTGATGAAAGCCGAGCACGAAAAAGCCATCAACAGCGCTATCTTCCCTGGCCTGCAAGGCGGCCCGCTCATGCACGTCATTGCTGCCAAAGCTGTTGCCTTCAAAGAAGCCATGGCTCCTGGTTTCAAGGCCTACCAACAGCAGGTCATCAAGAACGCCCAAATCGTGGCCGAAACGCTCACACAACGCGGTCTGCGCATTGTGAGCGGTGGCACCCAAAGTCACGTCATGTTGGTTGATTTGCGACCTAAGGGCATTACTGGCAAAGAAGCTGAAGCGGTCTTGGGCCAGGCGCACATGACCATCAACAAAAACGCCATCCCCAACGACCCAGAAAAACCCATGGTCACCAGTGGCGTGCGCATTGGCACACCCGCCATGACCACCCGCGGCTTCAAAGACGAAGAGGCGCGCATCACAGCCAACCTCATTGCCGATGTCCTCGACAACCCACGCGATCCTGCCAACATTGAAGCTGTGCGCATCAAGGTCAACGCCTTGACCGCGCGTTTCCCTGTTTACAAATGAAATGTCCGTTCTGCAGCCACAACGACACCCAAGTGGTAGAAACACGCCTGGCTGAAGACGGCGACCTCATTCGCCGTCGCCGTCAATGTGCAGCGTGTGAAAAACGTTTTACCACCTACGAGCGGCCAGAAGTGAACTTTCCGGCCATCGTGAAAAAAGATGGCAGACGCATCGAGTACGAGCGCGTGAAGTTGCGCGCCAGCATGAACTTGGCCCTGCGCAAACGACCCGTCAGCATTGAGCAAGTAGATTCAGCCATTGAGCGCATTGAAGAAAAGTTATTGAACTTGGCACAACGCGAAGTAGCCTCCAACAAAATTGGCGAGTTGGTGATGCGCGAATTAAAGAAGCTCGATAAAGTGGCCTACGTTCGCTTTGCCAGTGTGTACCGCAGCTTTGAAGACATAGACGACTTCAAGTTGCTGGTGGACGAAGTGAGCAAATAGATTCAAGGGCAGATGGCAATCTGCCCTTTGTCTAAGCGGGCACGACCCACCGCATTGACCACCAACAACCACCCCTCCTTGGCATTCGCACCGCTCTCACAAAAGGTGATGGTGCCCGCTTGAAAAGCACCATTCAACAACAAGCTGCGACCACTTTCGCCAAAAGATACATACCGGCCAACAGTGGTATTGCCTGTGGCAGAAACTTGGGGGTTCATGCGCGATCTTTGCTGCAGAAGAGGCTCTCCTTCGTCCCATAGACCATTGCTGTTGGCGTCTTCAAACACCAACCATCCCTGGTGCCAGGCTACTGAACTGCCGCTGGAAGCACAGGCTGTTGGCAATGTGGGTTGCAAGCCTGAGTCGAGCGCAGCCGCACACAGCGTGACGCGTCGTTCTCGGCGCAAGGCCTGGGCTCTGGCGCTAAGAACATCGCTCAGCAAGGCTTGAGAAGCCGCTTGAATGTGAACCCTGCTTTGCAATCCCTTAAAAGACAGTGCCACCGTGCTGCACAGTACACCCACGATAAAAAGCATGAACAGCATTTCGATCAAACTGTAGCCATCAACTTTTAAAGTGAACTTCATGCTCGGAGCTTCCATGCATGGCGCGCGAAAGCACTTGCATTCAGTGCCAATTCAAAAGCGCTGCAAGTCAATGCCAATGGCGCAACTCGCTCGCAGCGCATGCTCTGCTCATGAGACCTCCAGCATCACTTCAAGTAACGCGCTGCCGTGCAGCAGGTTTTACACTCATTGAGTCTCTTGTTTGCATGGCGATCATTGGCGCACTGATGGGCATTGCCTTGCCTAGGCTTGAATTGCATTGGCAAAAAATAAGGCGTCAAGACGCTCAAAATTCACTGATGCAATTACATCTTCGGCAATTGCAATGGCGCGGCTTACATGCCCAATATGCAAGCACTTTGAGCGAGCTCAATTGGGCAGGCACACACTCGATTTCAAAGCACTACCATTTGAGTCTCCAAAGTAGCAACGTACACGGCTACATTCTGCACGCCACGCCAGTTGGCTTGCAAAGCCGCGATACCACTTGCAGCAGCATGAGCCTGCGCATTTCAGAAAACGCCCGTGTGCTCGCAACCAGTAACGCATCGCTACTGAACGATGCCGAGGCTTGCTGGAAATGGTGAATCTTTTGGTGGGTATGGCGATGGGTTTGAGTGTGCTGAGTGCCGCAGTTTTTTGGGTTCATTTTCAATGGACCCACGATCGGCAAATTTTAGAAAGAAGCCATGCTCAACAAGAAACACGGGCCTTGATGGACACTTTGGTGCACGACATACGGCGGGCTAATTTTTACAGTGTGGCCATTACACCCATCTACCCCCAAGACCCTGTTTGTCCCATTGCGTTTTGCGGCGCGTCAGAAGACTTCTATCTCACGCCTCAACAAATTTTGTTCAGCATTGATCGCAATGAAAATGGGCTGAAAGAAAACAATGAGTGCAGTGGTTTTCGTTTGAATGGCAATCAAATTCAAACCAAAACTTCCTGCCAACCTGTGGTTTGGACATCTCTGACACAGCCCAAACATTTAGAAATACTGGCGCTTGAGTTGCGTTTGCAATGCAATCAGTCTTCGTCCATCGTAGGCGAATTGTTGTTGATTGAAATTCGCAGTCAAATTTCTACTGAAAAGATGCCTCTGACTTGGCGGCGTGGGGTCAGGCTGCGCAATTCGGGCACTCACTTACGCAATGCCGCATCCAATTGCACAGACACTGCCACATGAATCAACACAGCGGCATGGCCAACCTTTGGAGCGCAATCTGTCTGATCTTCATCACCAGTTTGCTTGGCTGGATCACACTGCGCTCAGTCATGTCAGAAACTCAAAGAAGTCAGCAGCAATTGTTTGCGGCTCAAGCCTTGGCCAGCAGTGAGTCTCTTTTAGAGACCGCCATCGCGCAAATTGACAGCGTTTATTCAGGTCAGGACATTGCCATTGACGCCGCATTTTGGCGCAACGCAAGCAACAACCAATGTCCCACCACCTTGGCATCTCCTCAATGGCAATGTTTAAAGTGGACAGCATCGGCAGTTGGCACATTTGATCCACGCATTTCTGCATTGGCCTGGCCAGAATCAATCGACGCCACAAACTCTTTTGTGCTTTTTGTACGCGATGTCCGAATGGCACCTCACAAAATCAAAATAACGGCCCACATTAGCTTGAATTTTGAGCAGCCTGGCGTGGGCAGTCGGGCCACGGTTCAGCAAAGCCTGTACATCCCCATCAGCGCACCCTGGACGCCCCCCGATTTAGAACCTGCGCCTCAGCCAGCGCCCGCTGAATGCACACCCATCGAATGGCGCAAACAGTTTGGCAACATCACGCCCGCTCAGCTCAAAGCCATTTCGACAGCCCAATTGCAAAACGGCCTAAGCTCACTTTCAAAACCCAGCCGAACCGTGTATTGGATTGACAGCCCACTCACGTGGACCCAAAGTTTGGGCACCCACAGTGCACCTGTTGTTCTGATTTTTTCAGACATTGCTTGCGCCCTTCAATGCCCGCAAATAGCAAGCCAAGCCGCCATCAATGGCATGGTTTATTTTCAAAGTGCCAACGCATGCCAAAACACTGTAGCGCTTCAAACCCTGAACCCTGAGGCCTACCACTTTGACTGGCCCATTGGCATCGACACATCAAGGGTGCAGCGAGTTTCTGGCTCTTGGAAAAACGCAGGGTTTTAGAAATGTCAATCCATCATTTGGAGACGCGCTCTCAATTTGGCTTCACGGTTCTAGAGGCCTTGTTTGCCAGTGCCGTTTTAGCGCTAGGTCTCTTTGGGTCCTTCCAACTCAGCTTGGCCAGCATATCGGCCAATCAATCTCAAAGAAATTTGGACCTTGCCAGTGGCTTGGCTCAAGACCTTGCCGAATGCTGGCAAGTGCCAAGCGCATTTTGCACAGCGCAATTTCAGAACTTGCAAAATACGGGCGCACTGAGCACCGAAGCCGGCGTTCAATTTGAAAGAAGATGGAACACCACGGCCATTTCCACCCAAGGCTCAGATCCCAATCTGCTTCAAAATTTAAATATTTCAGTGAAATGGCCAAGCCCAGACAAGCCCAATGGCAGCACCGAATTGAGATGGCAAATAAGACGCGCCAGCACCCCCCATTGGGTTGGCCTTTAACATGTCGTATCCTTGGCATCCTCCGATCTCAATCATTGCACCCCATGACAGCCAGCCCCTTTATGCTGAAAGCGCTGAACATCGCCTCACTGGCCATGCGTATGACATCGCCCAATCCAAGGGTGGGCTGCGTCATTGTGAACGGCCAAGGGAAAATTCTGGGTCAAGGGCATACGCAGAAAGCGGGCGGCTTGCATGCCGAGAGGGTGGCCTTACAAGATGCTGCCAACCAAGGCAATAGCGTTGAAGGCGCTACTGCCTACGTCACGCTGGAACCCTGCGCACACCATGGCCGAACAGGCCCCTGTTGCGACGCCTTGATCAAGGCCAAAATTGGCAAAGTGGTGGCAGCCCTGTCTGACCCTAACCCCTTGGTGGCGGGCCAAGGCATTGATCGCTTGAAAGCTGCGGGCATTGTGGTTGAAGTCGGCGATGGTGCGCATTTGGCTGAACAACAAAATCTTGGTTTTTTGAGTCGCATGAGACGCCACAAACCTTGGGTGCGCCTCAAAATGGCCGCTTCTCTGGATGGCCAAACCGCCCTTCAAAATGGCCAAAGCCAATGGATCACGGGCCCAGAAGCTCGGGCTGATGGCCATGCCTGGCGCGCCCGTGCCTGCGCCATCCTCACAGGCATCGGCACTGTTCTAGAAGACGATCCCCTTTTAGATATTCGGCTTTGCGCCAACTTAGGTGCTGCGCCTCGCATGCCGCATTTGGTCATTGTGGACAGCAATCTGGAGACACCCCCATCGGCTAAGTTGTTTCAACACAGCCAGCCTGGCGCACTCACGCCCAGACAAGTTTGGATTTACGCGGCCAAAGACCATCCCGATAAAAGATCAGCCTTAGAAGCGCTAGGTGCCCACATTACCGTGCTGCCCAATGAACATGGCAAAGTCGATCTGTCAGCCCTCATGACCGATTTGGCAAAGCGCGAAGTGAACGAATTGCATGTAGAAGCCGGCCATAAACTCAATGGCTCGCTCATACGCGAAGAATGCGTTGACGAGTTCTTGGTCTACCTGGCCCCCAAGCTTTTGGGCATCGGTCAGGGCATGTCAAACTGGGGGCCTTTGCAAGACTTGTCACAAGGCTTGTCCCTCGAATTCACAGAAACACAATTAATCGGTAAAGATTTGCGGGTTTTAGCCAGGGTCACGGCCTAAACAGGCCCAATCCCTGCGAAAATACGCGCCATGTTTACCGGAATCATCACCGGCGTGGGGCGTATCGCCGCCCTCCACGACCTGGGCAGCTCTTTAAGCCATGGCAAGCGACTCACTATCGAGGTACCCGCCGGGTACCTGGACGATGTTGGCTTGGGTGACAGCATTGCCATCAACGGCGCCTGCATGACCGTCACTTCATTTGACATGGCTGCCAAGCAATTCAGCATTGATATTTCAGCCGAGTCCCTCGACAAAACTTGCGGCCTCGACATGCTTGGCAAAGTCAACCTAGAAAAAGCCTTGCGCGCGCACGATCGCTTGGGCGGCCACATTGTGTCGGGCCATGTCGATGGCATTGGGCACGTGACTCACTTTGCGCAGGTCGGCGAAAGCTGGGAACTGCGCATCCAAGCCCCTGTTGGCATGGGCAAATATTTAGCCTACAAAGGCTCGATCACGGTCAATGGCGTTAGCCTCACCGTCAACAAAGTTCTTGATTCGAGTGCTGGGTGCGAGTTCAGCATCAACCTCATCCCACACACTGTAGAAAACACGGCATTGGGTACTCTGCAAACAGGCAGCTCTGTGAATTTAGAAATTGATTTGATTGCACGTTATGTAGAGCGCATGCTCAATAACGATGCATCGGCAAACTCTGCAGCATTGGCTTTTTCTGCCCATGCCCCATCTTGAAAGAAGTGACATGACGACGAATTCTGGCCGTCCCCTGACGCCTGTACAAATCTCCCCCGTAGAAGACATCGTCGCAGACTTGCGCGCGGGTCGCATTGTCATCATGGTCGATGACGAAGACCGTGAAAACGAAGGCGATTTGCTCATTGCTTCCGATCACGTCACGGCTGAAGCCATTAACTTCATGGCCCGTTATGGCCGCGGCCTCATTTGCCTAACGCTGACGCGCGAACGTTGCGAGCACTTGAAATTACCCCCCATGGCTGCCAGCAACGGCACGGTTTACAGCACCGCCTTCACCGTTTCAATTGAAGCCGCCGAAGGTGTGACCACCGGCATTTCTGCCGCTGACCGCGCATTGACCGTCAAAGCTGCTGTGGCCGCTCATGCAAGCGCCAATGATTTGGTTCAACCCGGCCACATCTTTCCCTTGCAAGCCGTGGATGG
>CALCBL010000248.1 GCA_937897495.1 uncultured Burkholderiales bacterium | reverse complement strand
GCGATGCAGAGATGGTCTGTGTGCCACCTCATCAACGCGGTGTGGGCATGGTCTTCCAAAATTACGCCTTATTCCCCCACATGACTGTGGCTGAAAATGTGGCTTATCCTTTAAAGATCAGAGGCGTAAAAGGGCAAGAAGCCCAAGAGCGAGTCGAGCGATCTCTCGAAATGGTGCGCTTGGGAGGCTACGGAAAACGCGGCATCGACCAATTGTCAGGCGGTCAAAAGCAACGGGTGGCGCTGGCCAGAGCCATGGTCTTTGAGCCTCGCATCATGCTCATGGATGAACCGCTCTCTGCGCTAGACAAACAACTGCGCGAACACATGCAAATTGAATTGCGGCAGTTGCATGAGAAATTAGGCATGACAACCGTCTATGTGACGCATGATCAGCGTGAAGCATTGACCATGTCCGATCGAATAGCTGTGATTAATTTCGGCAAGATCATGCAGTTGGATACGCCCCGTGCCATTTACGAAAGACCGCTGAACAAATTTGTTGCGGAGTTCATTGGCGAATCTACTTTTGTGCCTGTGCATATTGAAAACGGAATTGCCAGATTTTCAAATTTCTCTTTCAAGATCCTTCATAAGGACTCGCGTCATGGTGCAGCACTTCTCATGCTTCGCCCTGAGCGCCTGAGGGTCCTTGGGCCTCAGGAACATTTAAACGCAGAGTTCAATGAATTTTCAGGTCAGTTGGTTCATGTGGTTTATCAAGGTGACAGCTCTCTTTTGGAGGTGAAGCTTCCTAACGACATCGGAGTTCAGGTTCGAATGCCTTCAGTCGAGTTGCAGAACCACCCCAATCTGTTGCCAGGTGCTTTGCTGCGGCTGGCTGTGTCCGTACAGGACACCGTAGTTTTAAGCGAAGAGGGAGGCACTTCTTGAGCGCATTGCCCAATGCACTGGCGCTCAAGCGCGCAGACAGCATTGAGCGACTGTGGTTGCTGGGCTTGGTAACCCCTGCCATGTTGCTCATTGTGATCACCATGGTTCTGCCAGTGGGCTGGCTTTTTTACTTGTCTTTGTTGTCAGATACCGGTGCCTTCACCACTGAACATTATGTTCGCATGTGGGAGCAACCTTCCTACTTCAGAACCTTCAGGACAACATTTGAGGTGAGCATCATGACCACCGCAATTTGCCTTGTCATTGGCTACCCATTGGCTTATTTTTTATCAGAGCTACCCAAGCGTGCGGCCAACCTTTGCATGATTGCGGTTCTATTGCCTTTGTGGACATCGTTGTTGGTTCGAACTTACGCATGGCTTGTTTTGTTGCAGCGCAAGGGGCTCATTAACAATTGGGCCATTGAATTGGGTTTGTGGACTGAGCCTATTGCTTTGGTTCACAACATGCTGGGCACTCTCATTGGAACGGTTCATGTGATGTTGCCCTTTTTAATTTTGCCGCTCTACTCTTCCATGAGAGCCATCGATCGAAATTATCTTCGTGCTGCTGCCAATTTAGGCGCAAGCCCCATGAAAACATTTTGGTCCGTGTTCTTCCCCTTGGCCATGCCTGGAATGGCAACTGGCGCTTTAATTGTTTTCATCTTGTGCCTTGGCTTTTATATAACGCCTGCCGTACTGGGCGGCGGCAAAGTCATCATGGTGTCCAGTCGAATTGCCAACGACATTGAAATCTTCTTCAATTGGGGCGCTGCCAGTGCGCTGGGGGTGGTTTTACTGGTCATGACTGCGTTGTTAATTTGGATTTTTATGAAATTATTAAAAATTTCTAATCCAGTAGATCGAGCAATTGCAGCATGAAGTGGTTCAGCTTGCCGGCAACAGACACGCAAATTACGCATAAATCCAGACTATGGCTTTATGGTTTGGCTATCGTTGTGATGATTTTTTTGATTATCCCAACTTTATTGGTCATTCCAATGTCTTTTTCTGCCTCGCAGTATTTGGAGTTTCCACCCCGAAAATGGTCTTTCAAGTGGTATGAGACTTACTTTAATTCTGCGGCTTGGATGCAAGCAACAGCCACTTCTTTGAAGGTGGGTTTGCTAACGGCCTTATTGGCAACGCCCTTGGCTACGATGGCTTCTTATGGTCTTCATACATCAAGGTTCAAAAATGTTAAGTGGCTTTGGATGCTGTTGCTTACGCCGATGGTTGTGCCCCACATTTTGATTGGGATTGGCGTTTTCTATGCCTATGTGAAACTTAAATTAGTGAACACATTGCTGGGCTTGGTTTTGGCGCACTGCATGCTGGCCATTCCCGTGGTGATGTTGGTGGTGGGCTCTGCGCTTAAATCTTATGACATGGATCAAGAGCGGGTTGCGCGAAGTTTGGGTGCTTCACCGTTGTATGCTGTTTAGTCGGTTACCTTGCCCCAAATTAAGTTCTCTGTTGTATCGGGTGCTGTACTGGCATTTTTAACTTCGTTTGATGAAATCATTGTGGCGATGTTTGTATCAGGTGGCGATAACTCAACCTTGACACGCAACATGTTCAACGCGCTGCGCGATCAGGTAGACCCCACCATTGCCGCTATTTCTACAATCATTGTGTTGATCACTTCAGTTCTTCTGATTTTGACGCAATACATTGGGCAGCCAAAATCTAATTAAAAACACTTTTTCCTATTGGAGTTGATTGATGAGCATCCAAAGATTTGAAACTGGCAAACGTTTGTCCGAGGCAGTTGCTTTTAACGGCATTGTGTATCTAACAGGGCAGGTTGCTAACGACCACTGTGCGCCAGATATTTATATCCAAACCCAACAAACATTGGCCAGCATTGATCGCCTGCTAGAAAAAAATAACAGTGACAAATCAAGAGTTTTGATGGCCACTATTTATTTGACCAACATGGACACCTTTGGAGACATGAACCGTGCCTGGGAAGAGTGGGTCGTACCAGGCGCAACGCCTGCCAGAGCCACGGTTGAGG
>CALCBL010000247.1 GCA_937897495.1 uncultured Burkholderiales bacterium | reverse complement strand
GGTGAAGCCCACCAACGCACCCGCCATGGCCAGTACATTTGAGTCTCCCCAGGTTTCAAGCAAGCTTGCGAGATTCATGGATTTCTCCAATAATTCATTTGTTTCAAATACTGAAAATTCCAAGTCATTGGATGTTCGCGCCCACTACGCAAAGCCTGCTATTGTGCACGTTTCGCAATTCATGGCTTCCAATCTGACTATGTTTTCTTTTTCTGTTTTGCGTCGTCGTGGTTGGCTTTTACAGGTGGGGGTATCTCTTGCGGCCATCCCCGTTTGGGCGCAATCGGGCCGTGCTGCCACCTTGCCCGCTGCCCAATCGCTGCCCGATGAGCTGGCCCGCGCCCTGAAAAACAAGCAAGCCCTGATCGTCATGGTCAGCTTTGATGGTTGCGTTTTCTGCCGCCAAGCTCGCCAAAGTCACCTCTCACCCATGGCGCTTTCAGGCACCGCCATCGTGCAGGTGGACATGCGCAAAAACCAGCCCGTGCTCGACTTTGCGGGCAAGTTGACCACCCATGATGAACTGACTCGGCGGTGGAAAGTCTCGATCACGCCCACCTTGTTGTTCTTTGGGCCCGGTGGCAAAGAAGTGGCCGAGCGCATGGAAGGTGCTTACCACCCCGATTTTTACGGCCCCTATCTCGAAGACCGCATGGCGCAAGGGCTCAAAGCCCTGTAAGGCCATAGGCTGCGCTGGCAAAAACCTCTCTGACCGATCACAGTTTGCAACCGGCCCTCAGTAGAATCACTGACGCAAAAGTTGAGCGCTTTTTCGCAAAGCCGTATTGATCTAGGTTAAATTACCGTTTGATTATATTTAAAACCCCTCAATCGGAGCTCTCATGAAATTGATTTTCGCTGCTGTTGCCATTTCTGCCCTGATGTCAGCACCTGCCTTTGCCAACGCAGACTTGGCCAAGAAAAACGCTTGCATGGCCTGCCACGCCGTGGACAAGAAACTGGTGGGTCCCTCGTACAACGATGTGGCAAAAAAATACGCTGGCCAAAAAGACGCTGAAGCCACACTGGCTAAAAGCATCAAGGCTGGTGGTTCGGGCAAGTGGGGCGTTGTGCCCATGCCTGCCCAAGCTGCTTTGAGCGATGCCGATGCACTGACGTTGTCCAAATGGGTTTTGGCTGGTGCCAAGTAAGTCAAGCCTTTGCGGGCTTTATTAGCCGGCATTATTTAGGAAGCTCGATCCGTCATATCGGCTTTTTTTGCCGCGCTCATGTCTCCAAGTTCGGTGGCAGCTTCATAAGTGTAATCCCTGATTAAGATTAATCGCTTATCGCATATATTCGAACATCCGAATATACGAACTTAAATGCAAGTACAAGATGACATTGAGCCAAGATGAGGTAAGGCGCTCAGGTGTTTTATCGGATTGCAGACGACATAGCAGCGAAGGCTTGCTGAGCGGTTTGCACGATGGTAGCCATTGGTCTGGATGTGAATGATCAAACCAACAAGGAGTTTGTGTGAACGCAGACAACATCAATTCTGGAAGAGTGCAAAAAGCACCTGAAAACTTCCTGACCCCAACGGGCATCAAGGAGGTCTTTGCCGAAAGCAAAAAGGGCCGCCGTGATTTCATCCGCAACGCCTTTGCAGCAGCTGCAGCTGGCGCAGCAGCACCCATGGCCATGGCCCAAGGCAACCCCGTGCCCGTTGAAGGTGGCGACCCCAACATCCTCAACCTGCCTGAGCACACCGTAGGTCTGGGGCAGGGCGTGGCCGCTGAAGGCTATGGCAAGCCCTCCAAGTTCGAAGCCAACTTGCAGCGCCGTCAAAGCCCGGGCCTGACACAAACCACCCAAGCCTCTGTGTCGTTTGCACCACTTCAGTCTTTGTTCGGTATCGTCACGCCCAGCGGTTTGCACTTCGAGCGTCACCACCAAGGCTGGTGGGACATTGACCCGTCAAAGCACCGCTTCATGATCAATGGCATGGTCAAAAAGAACATGGTTTTCACCATGGACGAGATCATGCGTTTGCCATCCGTATCGCGCTTTGCCTTCATCGAGTGCGGTGCCAACACCGCCACCGAGTGGGGCAACGTGGCGGTGCCCACAGTGCAGTACACCCACGGCATGATTTCTTGCAGCGAGTTCACGGGCGTGCCCCTGATTACCCTTTTGCAGATGGCCGGTGCTGACCTGAAAAACGGCAAGTTTGTTTTGGCCGAAGGCGGTGACGGTTCGTCCATGACCCGCACCATCCCCATGAGCCTGATCAAGTCGGGTGAAGTCATCGTGGCCTATGGCCAAAACGGTGAAATGCTGCGCCCTGAAAATGGCTACCCCCTGCGCTTGGTGGTGCCAGGCGTGCAAGGCGTGAGCTGGGTCAAGTACCTGCGCAGAGTGGAAGTGGGCGACAAGCCTTATGCAGCCAAAGACGAAGCGATTCATTACATGGACTTGCAGCCGAATGGCACGCACCGCCAATACACCAATTTGCAAGAAGTCAAGAGCGTGGTGACCACGCCCTCGGGTGGTCAGGTTTTGCTGGACAAAGGTTTCTACAACATCACGGGTCTGGCATGGTCGGGCAAGGGCAAGATCAAGCGCGTGGATGTGTCCACCGACGGGGGGCGCAACTGGCGACAGGCACGTCTAGAGACGCCTGTGCTCTCCAAGGCTCTGAGCCGCTTCAACATCGATTGGGTGTGGGATGGCAAGCCTGCCATCATCCAAAGCCGGGCCCGAGATGACACAGGCCATGTGCAACCCACTTACCAACAACTGCGATCAGTGCGCGGCACGCGATCCATCTATCACAACAACGCGATCCAGTCGTGGTTGGTGCAGGAAAACGGTGAGGTGAAAAATGTCCAGGTTTCGTAATGCCCTTTTGACGTTGGCTCTGCTTGCTGCTGCGGGTGTGGTGGCTGCTCAATCCAACACTATACCCGGCA
>CALCBL010000246.1 GCA_937897495.1 uncultured Burkholderiales bacterium | reverse complement strand
ACCATCATTGAAGTGCTGGTCGCGTTAGGCATTGTGGACATTGCACTCATGGCGGGTTTGCGCTCAACCGACTCCTTAAGCAGAAACGCCACGCGCCAATCCACACAATGGCTGGCCCAAATTTGCGCTGAAAACGAGTTCAGTCGCTTGCGCTTGTCTAGGCAAGTGCCACCCGTTGGAGAAAGCAGTGCCAGCTGCCTCCAAGCCGGCTTAGATTTGCAAGTGAATTTGTCGGTTCAAGTCACACCCAATCCCAATTTCAGAAGGGTTGACGCCAAGGTTGTTCAGCGCAATGGCTTAGAAAGTACGCCGCTGCTTCAGCTCTCAACGGTGATGGGGCGCTATTGATGTCAAGCACTGATCTGACATTTAAATCGCCGAAATGCAAAGCGTCCAAGCTCAAAGCCATAGCTGGTTTTACTTTGATTGAAGTGCTGGTGGCCAGCGCCGTCTTGGCGCTCATGGCCCTCATTTCTTGGCGTGGTTTGGATGGCATGTCCAAGGCGCAAGTGGCCTTGCAAAATCGCAGCGATGCCAATCAAACATGGCAAGTTGGCTTGGCGCAATGGCGCACCGATCTTGACAACATGGTGACTTTGCAAAATACACCCGCACTCGACTGGGACGGGCGTGTGCTTCGCATCACAAGACAGCATTCACAAGACCCACAAGCGGGCATGCAAGTGGTGGCGTGGACCCTTGGCAATGGCCAATGGACACGTTGGCAATCGGCCCCGCTCACCCAACGCGACGCATGGGCACAAGCATGGACACAAGCGCAGGTATGGGGTGAATCGGCCGGCAACCCCATGCCCAACAATGCCCACGAAGTCTTGGTTCACGCCATTCGCAGTTGGCAAATTTACTACCACCGCGACGGTGCTTGGAGCAACCCGCTCTCAAGCGCGGCCAATACCGCTGGCACCAACAATCCTAGCAACTCAGCCGCTTTGCCGGAAGGCATTCGCTTGGTCATTGATTTGGCTGACAACGCGCAGGTGCAAGGCAAATTGACATTGGATTGGGTGCGACCCACTTTCACGGTGGCCAAGCAATGAGCCCGCACATGACTTTAAAACTCAAAGCTCAACGCGGTGCGGCCCTTATCAGTGCCATGCTGGTCGTCACCTTGGTGGCCACCTTGGCCAGTGTGGCGCTGTGGCAGCAATGGCGGCATGTGGAAGTCGAGAGTGCAGAGCGCCACAGGGTGCAGTCGTCTTGGCTTTTAAACGGTGCCCTAGATTGGTCTCGTTTGATCTTGCGTGAGGATGCCGTGTCGGGCATGTCAGGCGGTGCAGGCAGCGGGGGCGGCAACGCAGACCATTTGGCCGAGCCTTGGGCATTGCCCCTGAAGGAGGCCAAACTGTCGACATTTCTGGCTCAAGATCAGCAACTTCGCGAGGGCGACCCTGAAGTCTTTTTGTCGGGCCAAATTACGGATGCACAAAGCCGCATCAATTTGACCAATTGGTTCGAGGCCAGCGATGGCAAAGTCAGCGCCAAAATGAACGAGCCCATGCAACTGGCCCTTGTGAGGCTTTTCAATGTCTTGGATTTGCCCCGCGCCGAGCTAGAAAGTCTGGCCACAGCGTGGCGTGCAGCCGCCCAATCGGCCCGCTTGTCAAACCCTGCAATGGGTCAGCCCTCACAGGGCATGGCCAGCGGCGCTTCCCTGCTTCCTCAGCAAATCACACAATTGCAATGGCTAGGACTGAGCGCAGACACCGTGCAACGCTTATCACCCCATGTCACCATCTTGCCTGAGGTCACGCCCGTTAATCTGAACACAGCCAGTGCAGAAGTGATTTACGCCACGGTACCCGGCCTAGATCTGGCCGCAGCACAGCAATTTGTGCAACAGCGCACGCGCGCCCACTTCAGCAACTTAACCGACGCCAGCAAGGCCTTGGGCGGCAAAACCCTGGAAGCGCGTTGGCACACGGTGGGCACTAGGTTTTTTGAAGTTTGGGGGCGTTTGCGCATGGAAGATCGAACCCAAGAGGAAACCGCCTTGATCTTGCGAGACACTGGCAATGTGACATTTGTGTGGCGGCAAAAAATTGCGGGCATACTCCCGCCCTCAAACCGCGAGTCGCTTCTACAATCAAGCCAGCCATGAGCACACTCATTTTTACGCTGCCGCTTCACTCTGAAAGCGGCGCATCCTATTCCCAAACAGTCTTGCCGACTCAAACGGCTGGCGCGCGCGACAAAGAAATTTGGGCCATCGTGCCAGCAGCGGCGCTGTCTTGGCACCGCGTCAGCTTGCCCGCAGGTCTTCAAAAGCAAGCCAGCCGCTTAAGCCCCGCGCTGCAAAGTTTGATGGAAGAGCCCCTGCTTGATGAACCCGAGGCCATGCATTTGTCCATGCAAGCTGAATGGGAGGCCAACTCGCCAGGCTGGGTGGCCGCTTGCAACAAGGCTTGGTTAAGGCACCACTTGTCGCAGCTACAAGCCATGGGCCATGTAGTGCACCGCATCGTGCCAGAATGGGCACCCAGCACCGTCAAGGGCGAGGTTTCGGCTTGGGTCAGCGGCACGCCAGAAGACGCTTGGCTTTGGGTGAACAACGCTCAAGGCGCGTGGCGCTTGCCGCTTCTTGCCGGCTTGAAATATTGGACCGAGCAGCTTCAGTCTTTGCCCAATGCCCAAGACATTCCCGCAAGAGTCGTCATACAGGCCGATCCGGCCGTGGCCGATCTTGCGCAAAATGCTTTGCGCCAATTGCAATCACACAATCAGGCTGCTGTTTCGGAGCGTTTCAACACATGGCGCATTGAAGTGGTCACTGCCGTTCAACGCTATGCAAAAGCCGGCGCGGCCAATTGGGACTTGGCGCAGTTTGAATTTGCAGCACATGGCTCTGCACGTTGGCTTCAAAAAGCCAATCGCCTCTGGCAAACTTTTGCCAAGGGTGAGGCATGGAAACCTGCGCGTTGGAGCTTGGCTTTGCTGGTGCTAGCTCAATGTGTGGGTCTGAACGTGGCGGCATGGCAGCTCAATGCCCAAGTGAAGTTGCAAAGAGATTTACAAAAATCCATCCTCACACAAAGTTTTCCGAATGTCACGGTGGTAGATGCGCCACTGCAAATGGCCAAAGAACTAGAACGCTTGCAACGCAACTCAGGTGCCGTGTCAGCACGCGATTTCGAGTGGATGCTGCAAGAAGTTGGCGCAAGCCTGCCTGCGGGTCAAAGTATTTCCAACCTTGACTATCAAGTGCAAGGCAATGGCGAGACTCGGCTGCAGGGCTTGCAATTGACTGAAGCGCAAAACAGCGAGTTTGCCAAGGCCCTTCGCAACCAAGGCTTGGACGCCCAACTCAATGGTGCGCAATGGCGCATCGTGGGCATGAAGGCAGGGTTCTGAGCATGAAATTCTTCAACATCTTTCAAGCGCTTCCCGAAAAAGATCGCCAACGCCTTTTGGTCTTGGCCACCCTATTTCTGGCCCTCATGCTTTGGACATGGAACTTGGCACCCGCTTTGAAAACTTTGCGCGAAGTGCCGCTTCAATTGTCGCAACTCGATGCACAAACTCAGCAATTAAAAACCATGCAGGTGCAAGCGCAAACTTTGCAAAAATCACCGCGCATCAAACCCAATGAAGCTGCCAGCCTTTTGCAAAAAGCAGCCTCTGAAGTTTTGGGCAACGGCGCCAGACTAAACATCGAAGGCACGCGTGCGACCCTCACACTGAGTGGTGTGTCTGCCGATTCACTGGCGCAGTTTGTGGCATTGGCAAGGATTCAGTCACAAGCGATGACCATTGAAGCGCATCTTCAAAAATTCTCGGCTTCTGGATCGGCCAACAAAGACAGCAAAGAACTTTGGCGCGGGGCGCTTATTTTGAGTTTGCCGGGCGGATAAAGATGCGCGCAAATCCATCACCCTTCAGCTTGAACCTTGGCGTCAACGCCAAAGACAAGGTGCGCTTGCCATTCAGTCAAAGAGGCTGGTCTTGGGCCGTGGTCGGCGCCGTCATGGGCGGCTTGATGGCATTGCTCATTCATTTGCCAGCGCAATGGCTTGCGCAAGCTTTGCTCAATGCCACCCAAGGTCAAGTGCAACTTCAAGAGGTGCAGGGTTCGGTCTGGCAAGGCTCGGGCAAATTGGTTTTAACTGGGGGTGAAGGCAGTCGCGATGCCTTGGCATTGCCAGGACGAATTCAATGGCAAACGGGCATGTCATTGAATGCGGCCAATCACCCTCAATTCAATTTCAATTTAAACGCACTCTGCTGCATGACCCAAGCCGCGCGGCTTTCATTGCAAGCCCCTGAGCGTCTTCAAGTGTGGCAATTGCAAGTAGACGACCATCAATCTCAATGGCCTGCACATTTGTTAAGTGGTTTGGGCGCGCCTTGGAACACCCTTCAACCTGAAGGCACCCTCAAGTTGGAAACCAAGCAATTGCGGGTCAATTTCCAAACGCAGCCAAGTTGGCTCCAAGGCGAGATCACACTCACTGCAGAAAACATGTCGTCCAAATTGAGCACGCTCAAACCCATGGGCACTTACCAAATCAATTTAGGGGGCGCTTCTGCCGCCAACCCTTTGCCTTCCTTGTCCTTGACCACGCAGTCTGGCAGTTTGCTTTTAAGCGGCCAAGGTCAATGGCAAGGCTCACGCCTTCAATTTCGGGGCGAAGCCTCTGCCGTGCCTGAGCACGCAGCAGCTTTGTCAAATTTGCTGAACATCATCGGACGGCGCCAAGGGGCGCGCAGCTTGCTTTCACTAGGTTGAACACCATGGCTTCACAAACACATTCCTCCAACAACCTCACATTGCGCTTGCGCTTGCCGCGCTGGGCCATCTGTTTAGGCATGGCCTTGCCCTTCGTGTTGGGGGCCGTTCATGCCACAGCACAAGCCCCACAAGCTAACAAAAAAACCGGTGGCAATTCTGGCAACGCGCCCGCCAAAAAATCTCCAGAACCCGTCACATTGAACTTCATCAATGCCGAGATTGACGCAGTGGCCAAAACCTTGGCCACCTTGTCTGGCCACAATGTGGTGGTTGACCCCAGGGTCAAGGGCACCATCACCCTGACCAGCAATGTGCCTGTGGCACCTTCGCAAGCACTCAGATTGTTTGCAGCCCAATTGCGCACGCAAAGTTTTGCATTGGTCGAGTCGGCAGGTTTGTATTTGGTGGTTCCTGAGGCAGATGCCAAGTTGCAAAGTGGCGGTGTGTCTGCAGGCGCGGTGCCAGCCTCGAATGGTCAAATCGTCACGCAAATTTTTCAGCTGAACCATGAGAGTGCCAACAATTTGGTGCCCATCCTGCGTCCGCTCATCAGCCCCAACAACACCCTCAATGTGAACCCCGGCACCAATGCCTTGGTCATTACCGATTACGCCGACAACCTGCAACGCTTGGCGCGCATCATTGCCGCACTCGATGTGGCTAACGCCACAGGCGTTGAAGTCATTCCACTTAAAAATGCTTTGGCCACTGATCTGGTTCCCATTTTGCAACGCCTGCTTGACTCTGGTGCCGCCAGCGGTGCTGCACCCGCGGCAGGCCAAACCGATGCCACTTTTAAAACCACGGTGTTGGCCGAGGCGCGAAGCAACTCGCTCATCTTGCGCGCCGCCAACTCGGCCCGCATGACGCTGGCCAGATCTTTGGTGTCGCAACTGGACCAACCGGCAGACAAAGGCCCCAATGCCGCAAGCGGCAACATCCATGTGGTCTATTTGAAAAATGCCGACTCAACCAAATTGGCGGCCACTTTGCGTGCAGCCATTGCTGCACAAGGTAGCGCTGCCGGGGGTGCCACCGCCGCAACGGCCATGCCAAACACGGCCAACAACGCCGCAGGTGGCGGGGGTGCCAACGCCAGTTTCAACAGCGCAGGCGGCCAACCCTCAACAGGC
>CALCBL010000245.1 GCA_937897495.1 uncultured Burkholderiales bacterium | reverse complement strand
CAGATCTGCCTACACGCTTGCGCATTGAGGCCGAGGCTGCAGAGGCCGCGCGACAAGCGGCTCGAAGCCGAATTGACCTAGCCTCCGCCATTTCGGCATTGCGGCAGTCCTTGGGCTTGCTGCCCGAGTGATGCTGACACCCTTCAAAATTTCAAGGAACACCATGAATTTAATTCATTCAACAGCCGCCACTCTCTTGGCGCTGATCTTCACACTGCTTAGTCCCATGGCCATTGCCGGTGCGGGTCACGACCATGGAGAAGCTGCTCCAAAAGCACAGGGCACAGCACTGCCGCGTTTCGTCGCGGTTTCAGAGGATCTGGAAATGGTTGGCATCGTCAATGGCAAGCAGCTGACGATTTACCTGGACCGTTTTAAAGACAACAGTCCCGTCAATGACGCTCAAATTGACATTGACATCGAAGGCAGCAAATACAAAGCTGAAAAACATGGCGTAGGTGAATACGAAGTCATCCTCAAGGACACGCTCAAACCTGGCGTCATTGCCATCACCGCAACCATTCAGGCCGGTGAACTGAACGACCTGCTGACTGGCGAACTCGATTTGCACGAGGACGAAGATGAACCTGTCAGTGGTTCTTCTTGGAAAGGCATCGCCCTGTGGATCGGCGGGGGGTTATTGGCCCTGATGGCATTAGCCGTGATCGTTCGCTTTCGTCAACAAGCTCGTACGGCCTAAGGAGCCTCAGCATGAAAACAATCAACACTTCAAAAAAACGCCACTGGATGGCACTGGCCACTGCTTTGACCCTTGCAGGTGCTGCGCTGCCTACGTACGCGGGCGAAGGCCATGACCACGGCGCTGCGCCTGCGACGGCCAATGCCAATGGTCCACAGCGCATGGCCGATGGCAGCGTGTTTCTGCCCAAACCAGCCCAACGCCAACTGAATGTGCGCACGATGGTGGTGGAAACCGCTGAGCTGCCACGCGCCTTTGAACTCAATGGTCGGGTGCTGATGGACCCCAACGCTGGGGGCAAAGTCCAGCCCATCAACGCCGGACGC
>CALCBL010000244.1 GCA_937897495.1 uncultured Burkholderiales bacterium | reverse complement strand
GCGGTTTGATGTGGGTGCTAGGCTTTCTGAGATGGCCATTCACAATGGCGTGGTTTATTTGGCAGGTCAAATTCCTGAAGACCCCAACTTAGACATTGAAGGCCAAACACTTCAGGTTTTGCAAGCCATTGATCGCTTGCTAGAACGGGCAGGCACCGACAAGCGCAAGCTGCTCATGGTTCAAATATTCTTGGTGGACTTGAAAGATTTTGAAGGCATGAACCGAGTTTGGGACAACTGGGTTGTACCAGGCCACACACCTCCCAGAGCGACAGTTCAGGCCAACTTGGCTTCCCCCAAATGGCGTTTAGAGGTGGTTGCCACTGCCGCCCTTTAAATGGGCATTCATCTGCGCTTCGTTGGGCAAGAACAAAACGATGATGGCGCCCAAAGCAGCCACGAAAGTCAGCGCCACCATGAGTTGCGTAAAGCCGGCCACCTTCACGACGGGCCCAAGCAAGTAAACCGCAATCGAGCTGAAACCAAACGAAATGGCAATGCGCGTACCACTTACCCGTGAGCGCATTGCGTCGTCAATGTATCTAACCACCATGGTGTCGCTGAATGGAATGGCACCAAAGACCATCACCATGTAACCAATGGCGGCGACGTACCAAAGCCAACCGGAGGTTTGCGACGCCACGCCGAAGGCCACAATTTGAAGCACCAAGACACAGAAAAACAAGGGCTTGACTGGGAACCAATCGAGCAATCGACCCACCACCAATTGCGCCAAAGAGGCCACGGCATAAATGGCAGCCAACAGCATGCCTAAACGTGCAGGGTCGTTGACCAAGCCATCTAGACGCTCAGCCAGCAATTGGGCATTGCCGTTGGTGGTGATGTTGAACAACACGCTGGTGGTTGTGGCGGTTGCAACCATGACCGCAAAAGTTCGCCATGCAACATTTTTAGGCAATTGAACAGAATTGGATTTCTTTTTTGCAGGCGCACTTCCCTCTTGGGGCGCAGACCAGGCAAACACAAAGCCACAGGCAATAGAAACCAAACCGGGCACGATAAAAGCCATTCGCCATCCTTGCCAAGCAACCAAAAACCCAGTTGAAAGTGCCGCCAAGGCAATGCCCAAATTACCCGCTAGTCCATTGATGCCAATGGTGAAGCCTGGTCGAACTGCTTTTTGGACCAACATGGGAATGCCAACAGGATGGTAAATGGCAGAAAAAACACCTAAAACAGTGAGCGCAATGCCCATTTGAAGAGGGGTTTGAGTGAGTGAGACAGCAATGGCCGAGAGACCCATGCCGAAAAAAAACACCAGCATCATTTGTCTGCGTCCCCACAGATCCCCCATGCGCCCAGCAGGGATTGAGGCAAAACCAAACATCATGAAGGCGCCCACCGTGTAGGGCATCATGTCCTCCCAACCGGCGACGCCAAAATCTTGGGCGATGGCACTGACTGCGGTGGCAAAAATCAACAAAAACAGATGGTCAAGCGCGTGGCCCAAATTCAGCAGCAGAGAAGGAAGAAATGGCATGCAAGCTCGATTCAAGGATTGAGATAGCCGAAGGGGCATCCGAAAACACCCATGGGTTCCTCATTAAACCGCGAAATTGAAGTGTTTTGTTGTGAACTTCACTCACAGAATCAAGGGAATATCCTGTGCTCAAAATCCAAAAATTCAAATAGGCTTGGGGCTTAAATTGATCCTGAGGAGTTTTAAATGGCATGTTTCAAGTTACGCCCATCATTTTCATGGGTCTCAACCCTGGCTTTATCAGTGGGCATGGCCAGTGCCTTGCTGTCAGCCCCCGCCGCATTGGCGCAAGCCTTTCCAAATAAAGCCATACGACTGGTCTGCCCTTTTCCCCCAGGCGGCGCTGTCGATATTGCGTCCAGAGCGATTGCACTAGAGTTATCAAAAAATTTAGGCCAACCCGTCACGGTTGACAACAAACCAGGTGC
>CALCBL010000243.1 GCA_937897495.1 uncultured Burkholderiales bacterium | reverse complement strand
GCCCGCTAAAAAAAGAGCCTTCAAGCTGGACAAATCGTATTTGCTAAGCAAAGCTGGATCTTGTTTTTTCAACACCCGAATGGCTGTGGGCGCGCTGAACATCACAGTCACTTTGTACTTCTCAACCAAGCTCCACCAAATGCCGCCGTCGGGGCGTGTGGGCAAGCCTTCATAAAGAATCGTGGCCATCCCGCCAATCAAGGGGCCGTAAATGATGTAGCTGTGACCTACCACCCAACCGATGTCGCTGGTGCAGAAAAATGTTTCGCCTGGCTTGCCGCAAAAAATGTTGGGGATGCTCGAAGCCAAGGCCACGGCATAGCCACCCGTGTCACGCTGAACCCCTTTGGGCTTGCCCGTCGTACCAGAGGTATACAAGGTGTAACTTGGATGGGTGGCATCGACCCACTCGCAGGGCACCACGTCGTTCATGTGCTTTTCGCGCAGCGTGGACCAAAGCAAATCACGTCCGTCGGTTATGTCCATGCTTGCCAAGCCACGTTCAACCAACACCACTGAATCGGGCTTGTGGGATGACAAACGAATGGCCTCATCTAACAAGGGTTTGTAGACAACGACTTTGCCGCCTCGTGAACCCGCATCGGCACTGACAATGACTTTGGGACTGGCGTCTTCAATTCGCGAAGCCAAAGAACCAGACGCAAATCCACCAAACACCACAGAGTGAATGGCACCAATGCGCGCACATGCCAACATGGCAAAGGAAGCCTCTGCAATCATGGGCATGTAAATCAAAACACGGTCGCCTTTTTTCACGCCCAATGACAACAAGGACGCCGCCATGCGTTGAACTTCGGCATGCAACTGCTTGTAGGTGTAAGTGACTTCTTGGTCGGTTTCTGTAGAAACAAAAATCAACGCGGCTTGATCGCCACGGTCTTTCAGATGGCGGTCAATGGCGTTGTGACACAGATTGGTTTCACCCCCTTTGAACCATTTGGCAAATGGCGGGTTGCTGTAGTCACAAATTTCTTGAGGCGCTTTGTGCCACTCAATCTGCTGGGCTTGTTCAGCCCAGAACGCATCGCGGTCCTGAATAGAACGTTTGTGAAAATCTGCATAGTGAACCATGTTGTCTCCTAAAGCCGAGGCTGACTTCTGAATTCATAATTATTCATGAGGGACTTGCTGCAAACTGACTTTGAACATGACAGCCTCAATTCCAAAAGCTTAAACCAAAGCTTTGATCCAAGTTTGGACCTGTTTGAAATTGGGGTTTTCTGCTGAGCGCAACCATTCAAACAACACCATTTCGGTGGTTAAAAGCTCGGCCCCAGCGCCTGCCAATCGGTCAAATGCAGCGTCACGATCACGGTCGGAACGCGAAGCACAAGCATCTGTGACCACCCAGACTTCAAACTCGTCTTCAAGTAAGTCCAGTGCAGTTTGTAGCAAGCACACATGCGCTTCGCAACCCGATATGACCACGGAGGGTCCAGCTTCATTTTCAGCCGGTTTTTTCAAATGCCGGGGCAAGCTGCGGGCATTGCCCTTGGGCGCGGCAGGCGCAGGAGGGCTTAACCATTCCCCCAAACCCTCCTCCACGCCACTGAAAGCCATTTTGGCCAGCACCCGCTGGCAATGCTGACGAATCTCGGGCGATGTTTCGCCAAGCCCTGATGGATTTTGTTCAGTGGCCCAAACAGGCACATTGAGCAGCTTGGCGGTCCGAGCCAGCGTTTCAGCGCGCTGCCAGACTGCTTGTGCGTCCTTCATGGCAGGCATTAACTTCAGCTGGTAGTCAACCAGAACCAATTGAGATGATTCAACTTCAAGCAGCATATTCAGGCCTCGGTGCAAATTAATCAAAAACTCAGTTAGCCCAACCCAAATTGGGGGGTGTCAACCCATTGAAGATGGCATTAAACTGATCAGCTATGCGCTTGATTCTATGTGGACTGGTATTTCTGACAACGGCGGCCTTGGCGGTTCCCGTTGAGGACGACCTTGACCGCCTGATCAAGGAGCGAGGATTGGTCACCCAAATGACCGATCAACTCACGCAGCAAATTAGCAATCAGTTGGGCGGGCCCTTGCAGTCTGCGCGCAACGCCTTTGGCGGCAAAGCCTCAGAACTGGTCATGCAAGCCATGGGGCTTTTGGGTGTGCCCTACAAAAGGGGCGGTAACAGCGAAGAAAAAGGCTTTGATTGCAGCGGCTTTGTGCGCTACATGTATGAAAAGTCTGTGGGCTTGGTTCTGCCCCGAAGAGCAGAAGAACAGGCCAAAGTCACAGAAGAAATCAGCCGCAGTGAACTCAAGCCTGGCGATTTGGTTTTTTTCAACACCCTGAAACGAACCTTCAGCCATGTTGGTATTTATGTGGGTGACGGTAAATTCATTCACGCGCCCAGACCTGGCAAAGCCGTGCGGGTGGATGACATGCGCGAGGCCTATTGGCAACAGAGGTTCAATGGTGCTCGAAGGGTTCAAGTCGACAAACTACAAAATGAGCCCGTCAAAAATTAGAATCATTTCACTCATGAAAAAACCGCCCGCAGGCGGTTTTTTGTTTTGCGCTTGAAAGATTATTTCTTTGAAGGTGGCAGATCTGTACAACTGCCATGCGCCACCTCTGCTGCCATGCCAATGCTTTCGCCCAAAGTGGGATGAGGGTGGATGGTTTTGCCAATGTCGATGGCATCTGCGCCCATCTCGATGGCCAAGGCCACTTCGCCAATCATGTCACCTGCATGCGTGCCCACCATGCCGCCGCCCAAGATCTTGCCGTGGCCATGGGCCTCGGGTGAATCATCGAACAACAACTTGGTCACGCCTTCGTCACGGCCATTGGCGATGGCGCGGCCTGAAGCCGTCCACGGAAACAGACCCTTCTTGACTTTGATGCCTTGCGCCTTGGCTTGATCTTCTGTCAGGCCCACCCATGCCACTTCGGGATCGGTGTAAGCCACACTTGGAATGACGCGCGCATTGAAGGCACTGGCTGCCAACTCTTTGTTGCCTTGAATTTCACCGGCAATCACTTCTGCTGCGACATGGGCTTCATGCACAGCTTTGTGCGCCAACATGGGCTGACCCACAATGTCACCAATGGCGAAGATGTGCGGCACGTTGGTGCGCATTTGAATGTCAACAGGAATGAAACCACGGTCGGTCACGCTCACACCCGCTTTTTCTGCCGCAATTTTCTTGCCGTTGGGTGTGCGACCCACAGCCTGCAAGACCATGTCATAGACTTGCGGCGCAGGGGCTGCAACGCCCTCCTCTGCAGATTCAAACGTCACCTCAATACCAGCCTTGGTGGCCTTGGCGCCAACGGTTTTGGTTTTGAGCATGATGTTGTCAAAACGAGGGGCGTTCATTTTTTGCCAAACTTTGACCAGATCGCGATCGGCGCCTTGCATCAAGCCGTCCATCATTTCAACCACATCAAGGCGCGCGCCCAGCGTGCTGTAAACGGTGCCCATTTCTAAACCGATGATGCCGCCGCCCAAAATGAGCATTCGCTTAGGCACCTCTTTCAAAGCCAATGCACCGGTGCTGTCAACCACGCGCGGGTCCTTGGGCATGAAGGGCAAACGCACGGCTTGGCTTCCTGCGGCAATGATGCAGTTTTTGAAAGCCAGAACTTTCTTCACGCCAGTTTTTTCCTGACCCGTGCCCGTGGTTTCTTCTACCACCACGTGGTTGGCGCTGAGGAATTCACCCACACCGCGAACAGTGGTGACCTTGCGCATTTTGGCCATGGCTGCCAAACCACCTGTGAGTTTGCCAATGACTTTTTCTTTGTGAGTGCGCAATTTGCCAATGTCCAATTTGGGGGTGCCAAAGTCAACACCCAAATCGGCCATGTGACTGACTTCGTCCATGACCGCGGCCACGTGCAACAAAGCTTTGGAAGGAATGCAACCCACGTTCAAACACACGCCACCCAAGGTGGCATAGCGCTCAACGATCACAACCTTAAGGCCCAGATCAGCGGCACGGAAAGCGGCGGAGTAACCACCAGGGCCAGCGCCCAAAACCAGCAAATCACATTCAATGTCGACTGTGCCACTGTAGGATGCTGCGTTAGGAATATTGACCGCAACGGGTGCAGGCGTTTGTGTTGGTGAAGGTGTTGCAACAGGCGCACTGGTTTGTGGCGCAGCAGTTGCAGCCGGTGCGACGGCTAAAGCAGTTGCTTCGCCTTCCAACAGCATGACCACAGAGCCTTGCTTGACTTTGTCGCCCAACTTCACTTTGAGCTCTTTCACCACACCAGCATGTGAGCAGGGAATTTCCATGGAGGCTTTGTCAGACTCCACGGTGATCAAACTTTGCTCAAGCTTCACAAGGTCGCCAGGCTTGACCAGCAACTCAATGACCGTCACTTCGTCGAAGTCGCCAATGTCCGGAACTTTGATATCAATCAGTGCCATAGTTTTTCAATCAGTTGGGGACAGCGCAATGCTTCGCCTTGCTTTGTCCCGCAATTTGTTAGAGGAGTACACGACGGAAGTCGCCAAGAATTTGACCCAAGTACGCATTGAAGCGTGCGGCGGCAGCGCCATCGATCACGCGGTGGTCCCAGGTCAGAGACAAAGGCAACATGAGGCGAGGCACAAACTGCTTACCATCCCAAACAGGTTCTTGTGTGCTCTTGCAAACACCCAAGATGGCCACTTCAGGCGCGTTGATGATGGGCGTGAAATATTTACCGCCAATACCGCCCAAGCTTGAGATGGTGAAGGTAGCGCCCGTCATTTCTGCAGGGCCTAATTTGCCATCACGGGCTTTCTTGGCCAACTCACCCATTTCCTGGCTGATTTGCAAGATGCCTTTTTTGTCGGCATCGCGAATCACGGGCACCATCAAGCCATTGGGCGTGTCTGCTGCAAAGCCAATGTGCCAATAGTTTTTATAGACAATGGCATCACCATCCAAAGAGCTGTTGAACTCTGGGTATTTTTTCAAGGCAGCCACACAAGCCTTGATCAAGAAAGCCAACATGGTGACCTTCACGCCAGACTTTTCATTTTCTTTGTTGGTCGACACACGGAAGGCTTCCAACTCAGTGATATCGGCGTCGTCGTGGTTAGTGACAGCGGGAATCATGATGGCGTTGCGCAGCAAATTGGCGCCGCTGATCTTCTTGATGCGGCCCATTTCTTTGCGCTCAATGGGTCCAAATTTAGCAAAATCAACTTTGGGCCAAGGAATCAATCCCAGCGCGGCACCATCGCCACCTGCGGGTGCTTTGGCCGCTTGTGCTTTGGTTTGCGTGGCACCTGCCATCACGTCTTTGGTAAAGGCTTGAACGTCGTCTTGTGAAATTCGACCTTTGGGTCCATTGCCTTTGACTTCTTCCAAAGGCACACCCAATTCGCGTGCAAATTTGCGCACCGAAGGTGACGCATGAGGCAAGCCAAGTGTTGGAGCGCCGGGGTTGTGTGCAGGTGTAGCAGCGACCATCGAGGATGTCACTGACACCGCAGCATCAGTTGCTGGTGCTGCAACGGGCGCAGATTGAACTGCAGGCGCGGCCGCTGGTGCAGCAGCAGCTGGCACCTCAGCAGGTACAGATACAGCCCCACTGGCTTCCAACACCAACACCACCGAACCTTGTTTAACTTTGTCACCCAACTTCACGCGCAGTTCTTTCACCACGCCAGCTGTTGAAGACGGAATTTCCATCGCTGCTTTGTCCGACTCAACCGTGATCAATGATTGCTCGGCCTTGATGGTGTCACCCACCTTGACCATCAATTCAATGACCGCGACTTCATCGAAATCACCGATGTCTGGAACTTTGACTTCTACCAATGCCATGTGTGTCTCCAATTCTTTTGATCAAGCGTACAAAGGATTGACCTTGTCGGTCTTGATGCCGTATTGCTTCAAAGCCTCGGCGACTTTGGCCACAGGCACGGCACCCTCTTCGCTCAATGCTTTGAGTGCGGCCACAACGATGTAATGGCGGTTGATTTCAAAGTGCTCACGCAATTTACTGCGGAAATCGCTTCGGCCAAAACCATCTGTCCCTAACACTTTGAAAGTGCGGCCTTTTGGAATGAAGGAGCGAATTTGTTCCGCATAGTTCTTCATGTAGTCGGTGGATGCAATGACGGGGCCATCGAATTTGGCCAATTGCTGCGACACAAAAGGCACACGCGGTACTTCCAAGGGGTGCAGCATGTTAAAGCGCTCTGCGTCTTGACCGTCGCGTGTCAACTCGTTGAAACTCGGGCAGCTCCAAACGTCGGCAGCAATGCCCCAGTCTTTGGCGAGCAATTCCTGCGCAGCCAAAGACTCTCGCAGAATGGTGCCAGAGCCCATGAGTTGAACGCGTGTTTTGTTTTTGCCACCGGCCTTGCACAAGTACATGCCCTTGATGATTTGCTCTTCCGTGCCAGGCGTTAAACCTGGCATGGGGTAGTTTTCATTCAACAGGGTGATGTAGTAATACACATTGTCTTGTTTTTCCACCATGCGTTTCAAGCCGTGATGCAAGATGACGCCTACTTCGTGTGCAAAAGTGGGGTCGTAGCTGATGCAATTTGGAATGGTGCCCGCCAAAATATGGCTGTGACCGTCTTCGTGTTGCAAACCCTCGCCATTCAATGTGGTGCGACCGGAAGTGCCTCCCAACAAGAAACCACGCGCTTGCATGTCGCCAGCAGCCCAAGCCAAATCGCCAATGCGCTGGAAACCAAACATGGAGTAGTACACATAGAAAGGCACCATGATGCGGTTGCTTGTGGAGTAGCTGGTAGCCGCAGCAATCCAGCTTGACATGCCGCCTGCTTCATTGATGCCCTCTTGCAATATCTGGCCCGCTTTGTCTTCTTTGTAGTACATCACTTGGTCTTTGTCGACCGGTGTGTATTGCTGTCCCGCAGGGTTGTAAATGCCGACTTGGCGAAACAGGCCTTCCATACCAAAGGTACGTGCTTCGTCCACCAAAATAGGGACAACACGGGGGCCTAAGGCTTGATCACGCAACAGTTGTGTGAGGAAACGCACATACGCTTGTGTGGTAGAAATTTCACGGCCTTCAGCAGTGGGCTCCATCACAGACTTAAACACGTCCAATGAAGGCACAGTAAAGCTTTCATCGGCTTTGGTGCGGCGGTGTGGCAAGTAACCGCCCAAGGCCTTGCGGCGCTCATGCAGGTAACGCATTTCTGGCGTATCGTCCGCTGGCTTGTAGAAGGGCACATTGGCCAACTCACTGTCGGGCACAGGAATATTGAAGCGATCGCGCATGTAGCGAACGTCTTCGTCCGAAAGCTTCTTGGTTTGGTGCACGTTGTTCTTGCCTTCGCCCACTTTGCCCATGCCAAAACCTTTGACAGTTTTGATGAGCAAGACAGTCGGTTGATTCTTGGTGTTAACAGCCTGGTGGTAAGCCGCATACACTTTTTGGGGATCATGACCGCCACGCTTTAAAGACCAAATTTCGTCATCACTCATGTGCGAAACCATCTCTAGGGTGCGCGGATCGCGGCCAAAGAAATGCTTGCGAACGTAGGCGCCATCATTGGCTTTGAAAGCTTGGAAGTCGCCGTCCAAGGTGTCCATCATGATCTTGCGCAGGGCGCCGTCTTTATCGCGTGCCAAGAGCTTGTCCCACTCGCTGCCCCACAACAACTTGATGACGTTCCAACCAGAACCGCGGAATTCACTCTCGAGTTCTTGAACAATCTTGCCGTTGCCGCGAACGGGCCCATCCAAACGCTGTAGATTACAGTTGACGACGAAGATCAAGTTATCAAGATTCTCGCGAGCGGCCAATCCAATGGCACCCAAAGATTCCACTTCGTCCATTTCGCCATCGCCGCAGAAAACCCAGACTTTGCGGTTTTCGGTATTGGCAATGCCTCGCGCATGCAAGTACTTTAAGAAGCGCGCTTGGTAAATGGCCATCAAAGGGCCAAGGCCCATGGAGACCGTAGGAAACTGCCAAAACTCAGGCATTAATTTGGGGTGAGGATAGCTGGACAAACCTTTGCCATCGACTTCTTGGCGGAAGTTGAGCAACTGCTCTTCTGTCAGTCTGCCTTCAAGGTAGGCACGTGCATAAACACCGGGCGAAACGTGACCTTGGATGTACAAACAGTCTCCGCCATGATTTTCACTTTCAGCATGCCAAAAGTGATTGAAGCCAGCACCAAACATGTGGGCCAATGAAGCAAAGGAGCCAATGTGACCGCCCAAATCGCCACCGTCTTCAGGATTGTGGCGATTGGCCTTGACCACCATGGCCATGGCGTTCCATCGCATGTAAGAACGAAGCCGCTCTTCTATTTCGATGTTGCCAGGGCAATGAGCTTCCTGATCCGGCTCGATGGTGTTCACATAGCCCGTGTTGGCGGAAAACGGCAGGTCAATGCTGCTCTGACGAGCGTGCTCTAAAAGTTGCTCTAACAAGAAGTGCGCGCGCTCTCCACCCTCTTTTTCAATGACGGCGGACAGTGCGTCCATCCATTCGCGGGTTTCGATGGCATCCAAGTCTGAGAGGATGTGATTAGGCTGAACAGCTGACATGTTTGTCTCCAATGAAGGCCATGATTTATCTAATTTCCTAAATTCTCTCACAATATTTACATTATTTCAAATGGCGATCATTGATTTCATATTACGAAATTAAAAGCAAGGTGTTTACCCTAAACTTAAGGGCATGAAGTCTCAAAATGTCACGAAAGTCATCAAAGCCATCAAGCCGGTGTCTTTGTGGCGTCGTTGGTGGAAACGTCAAAACCCAATTAAACAAGACAGGTTTGCCACACTTGCACCCATTGCTGCTGTGCTTTTGTTTTTCAGCGCCATTGCTTTCTCATTCTGGTACTTAAAAATCGAAGAGGCTGATCGAGAACAAGAAGCCGTTAAACGTGACGTCGAATACAGCCAACAAAGATTAAGGCTCCGCTTGTTGGAGCGTCAAGAACAAATCATGCGCTTGGCGCGAGATGTCTCTAACAAAGACGTCGACCAGAAGGAGTTTTCAAGGCGTGCAGAAGCATTGGTCCTCAAAAATCCGGAAGTTAAAACCATCGCATGGATCGATGAGAAGCGCAAAGTATTGGCCAGCCAAACAGCCCCGAGTGTTTTGGCCAGTCAAAAATGGCGCGTCGGCGAAGTTTTAAAGTGGGGCGAATCTGAAAACAGCTACACCCTTGCTCGAGACTTGATGCAACCCATTTACTCCCAAGAGGATGACGGCAGTTTGTCAATCGGCATCAACTCAACAGGACAAGAAAATTACGCCAAAAACGTTGTACTTCAACTGCACACACCCATTACCAATGCGCAAGGGCGTTTCAATGGCGTGATCATGGCTGAATATGCTGTTGAAAGCTTGTTGCGTTACGGCGTACCAAGTGAGATATCTGCCAAGTATGCGGTTTCATTGCTAGACAGTGATGGCAACCTGGTTGCGGGACAGTCCATTCCTAAACGCAACAGCTTAAGGAGTTTCATCCCTGGCTTTTCGATGCAAAACAATGAATTCGAAGTGCCCGTATCGCCTGTCGGCAATGGCCTCATTCTCAGAGCTCAGGCTTGGCGTACTTCACAAGACCTTGTTGGCAACGGATTTTTTTGGGTGATCGGTTCACTCAGTTTGCTGACAGCGTGGATGCTGATTGCCAATTGGCGACACACACGCAAGCGACAACAAACTCAAAAAGAGTTGATTGCCGAAACCAATTTCCGACGCGCAATGGAAAATTCCATTTTGACTGGCATGCGTGCTTTGGACTTGGAGGGGCGAATCAGTTATGTCAATTTAGCGTTCTGCCAAATGACGGGTTGGCAAGAGCAAGAATTGATAGGTGCCGTTGCGCCATACCCTTACTGGCCAGAAGAAGACAAAGAATCCTTGATGACTCGCTTGGAAGAAGAGCTTAGCGGTAAACAAACAGCGGGCGGCTTCCAAGTCAGGGTCAAACGCAAAAACGGCAGCATTTTTGATGCCCGACTTTACGTCTCTCCCCTGATCGATGCCAATGGCAAACAAACCGGCTGGATGACCTCGATGACGGACATCACAGAGCCCAATCGCGTCAGGGAGCAATTGGCAGCCTCCTACGAACGCTTCACCATCGTGCTAGAAGCTTTGGACGCATCTGTTTCAGTCGCGCCCCTGGGCAGCGCCGAATTGTTATTTGCCAACAAGTTGTATCGGCAATGGTTTGGCACTGACACCTTGGGCCATTTGAATTTGGTTGAAACAGCTGGCATGCTGGACATCAGAAACTCAGAAACCGAAATGGACGATGTCGATGCTTTGGCGGGCTTGCCTACAGAAAGTCTCACGGTTGCCCCTGCTGAACGCGCTGAAATTTATTTGGCGCATCTGTCCAAATGGCTAGAAATTCGCACCCGTTATATCAATTGGGCCGATGGCCGACTTGCCCAATTGGTCATTGCCACAGACATCACAGCACGCAGGCAGGCTGAAGAATTGTCATCCCAACAAGCAGAACGAGCGCAAAACGCCAGTCGACTTATCACCATGGGCGAAATGGCCTCGAGCGTGGCGCACGAACTCAACCAACCACTGACGGCCATTACCAACTATTGCAATGGCTTGTTGTCCCGAATCAAAGGAAAGCAAATTGAAGAAGCCGATCTGATTTGGGCCTTGGAAAAAACATCGCACCAAGCCCAGCGCGCAGGTCAAATCATTCACCGAATTCGCTCTTTTGTGAAACGCAGCGAGCCCAATCGGACGCCCTCCTCAGTTGTCAACATGGTCAATGAAGCGGTTGAATTGGCAGAAATTGAACTCCGGCGCCGCAATGTTCGCCTGTCGCATTACGTCGCAGCGCGATTGCCTCAACTTAGCGTGGATCCCATCTTGATTGAACAAGTTTTAATCAATTTGATGAAAAATGCAGCAGAGTCCATAGACAACGCGGAACGCCCAATTGGCCGTCGACATGTGGAATTGAGGGTCGTTCCCAAGGTCTTGGACACCCAAAATACAGTTCATTTTTCGGTCACTGACACAGGAAAAGGCTTGCCACCACAGGTCATGGAACGCCTTTATGAGGCTTTCTTTTCCACCAAAGACGAGGGCATGGGCATTGGACTTAACCTGTGCCGGACCATCGTCGAATCGCACCTAGGCAGAATCACGGCTGAGAACCTCTACAATGCCGACGAAGTTGTTGGTTGTTGCTTCTCCTTCTGGATACCTGTCACGGCCAACTGAAAACATTGAATTTGCAAGTAAAACTGGGAACCACCATGAGTTTGATACCCAAAAAAGGAACTGTTTACGTTGTCGATGACGATGAAGCTGTTCGCGACTCTCTGCAGTGGCTCTTAGAGGGCAAAGACTACCGCGTCAGATGCTTTGACTCAGCGGAGTCATTCCTCAGCCGTTACGATCCGCGTGAGGTGGCTTGCTTGATCGTCGACATCCGGATGGGCGGTATGACGGGCCTAGAACTTCAGGACAAATTGGTTGAGCGCCGCTCACCTCTTCCCATTGTCTTTATCACTGGCCACGGCGATGTGCCCATGGCTGTTGACACCATGAAAAAAGGGGCCATGGACTTTATCCAGAAGCCCTTCAAAGAAGATGATTTGGTCAGCCTGGTCGAGCGCATGCTCGACAATGCCCGCGAGTCTTTTTCAGATCATCAAAATGCTGCCAACCGCGATGCCTTGCTGTCCAAGCTCACAGGCCGTGAAGCACAAGTGCTTGAGCGCATCGTGGCAGGTCGCTTGAACAAACAAATTGCCGACGATTTGGGCATCAGCATCAAAACCGTTGAAGCTCACCGTGCCAACATCATGGAAAAACTCAACGCCAATACCGTTGCCGATTTACTCAAAATTGCTTTGGGTCAAAACGCCCCCAAGGGCTAAAGACTGTTTAGCCTTTAGCAGGCCCATCTGAACGCCCGTGACACACCAACTCGCGGGCGTTTTTACTTGACGATATCATTTCAATGACCTTGAAAACTAGCAACCCATGACAGCCCAAAGAATTGACGGCAACGCCCTCTCCCAAATATTGCGAGCAGATGTCACAAAGCGAGCCACTGCGCTGAAAGCCAAGGGCATCACACCCGGCTTGGCCGTCATTTTGGTCGGCGAAAATCCTGCCAGCCAAGTCTATGTCCGCAACAAGGTGAAGGCCTGTCATGACAGTGGCCTTCACTCCCTTTTAGAAAAACATCCAGACACCCTCACGCAAGAAGCATTGCTCGATCGAATCGGCGCACTTAATCAAGACACAAGTATTCACGGCATCTTGGTTCAACTGCCCTTGCCAAAACACATTGATGCACAAAAAGTCATTGAAGCCATTTCGCCCGCCAAAGACGTCGATGGCTTCCACATTGCAAGCGCAGGCGCATTGATGACGGGCATGCCTGGTTTTTGGCCGTGCACACCCTATGGGTGCATGAAGATGCTGGAGAGCATTGGGTATGAACTGAAAGGCAAGCATGCCGTCGTGATTGGCCGAAGCAACATTGTTGGCAAGCCCATGGCCTTGATGCTTTTGCAAATGAATGCCACTGTCACCATCTGTCACAGCGCCACCCAAGACTTGAAAGCCATCACGCTACAAGCCGATGTCATTGTGGCGGCCGTTGGCAAGCGAAACATCCTAACGGCGGACATGGTGAAGCCCGGCGCCGTGGTGCTAGATGTCGGCATGAACCGCAATGAAGAAGGCAAGCTTTGCGGTGATGTAGATTTTGCCGGTGTTGAACAAGTGGCGGGCTACATCACACCCGTACCTGGCGGTGTTGGCCCCATGACCATTACCATGCTGCTGGTCAACACACTAGAAGCCGCCGAGCGCATTTAAGCCTTCGACTTTTCTTTTTAAAAATTAATCAGGCCATCATTTATGAACCCTCTATTGTCCAACCCCTTGCTTCAAACAGGTGGCTTGCCCTTGTTTGATCAGATCAAACCTGAACATGTCAATCAGGCCATGGATGAGTTGCTGATTTCAACTACAAAAGCTTTAGAGCTTGTGACGGCATCAGACTTCCCAGCTGACTGGCACGCCATTGCCAAAGTTTTAGATGTTTGCACCGAACAATTAAGCATGTCTTGGGGCGCTGTCAGTCATTTGAACCATGTGGCAGACTCGCCTGAGCTGCGCGCAGCCTACAACGATGCGCTTCCAAAGGTCACAGAATTCTGGACCCGACTGGGCGCAGACGAAAGGCTTTATGCCAAATACAAAGCGGTCAATTCAGAGCAACTCGATGCACCCCAAAAGCAAGCTTTGAAAAATGCACTTCGCAACTTTGTGCTTGGCGGCGCTGATCTCCAAGGCGAAGCCAAAACTCGCTATGCAGCCATTCAAGAACGCATGGCCGAACTGAGCCAGAAATTCAGTGAGAACGCTTTGGATGCAACAGATCGGTTTTCACTTTTCGTCTCGGAAGCAGATTTAGCGGGTGTTCCCGACGACGTCATTCACACAGCGCGCGCAGCTGCAGAGAAAGACGGTAAAGAAGGCTACAAACTCAGTTTGAAAATGCCCTGCTACTTGCCTGTGATGCAGTTTGCAACCAGCAGTGATTTAAGACAAAAACTTTACAGGGCCTACGTCACTCGCGCCTCCGATCAAACCGATGCCGAATTTGCAAGCCTAGACAACAGCGAACTGATCCAAGAAATCTTGCAACTTCGCCAAGAAGAAGCGCTGTTACTGGGTTATCAAAATTATGCTGAAATTTCGGTGGCCACCAAGATGGCTGACTCGCCTGCCAAGGTCATTTCTTTTCTTCGAGATTTGTCCCAAAGAGCCCGCCCCTTTGCTGAAAAAGACTTGGCAGACATGCGGCAATTCGCAAGCGAGCATTTGAATTTACAAAATCCACAAGCTTGGGATTGGCCCTACATTGGCGAAAAACTGAAGGAAGCCCGGTACAGCTTCAGCGAACAAGAAGTGAAGCAATATTTCACAGCGCCTAAAGTTCTGCAAGGCCTGTTCAAGATCATTGAAACCTTGTTTGAGGTCAGCATCCACGCAGACAAAGCCCCTGTGTGGCACCCGGCTGTCAGTTTTTATCGCATCGAAAGAAATGGCCAATTGGTGGGTCAGTTCTACCTTGACCAACCCGCGCGTGCAGGCAAACGCGGTGGCGCATGGATGGATGATGTTCGCGCACGTTGGCTAAGACCAGATAACGGGCAACTGCAAACCCCAGTGGCCCACTTGGTCTGCAACTTTGCAGAAGGTGTCGATGGCAACCCCGCCTTGCTGACGCACGACGATGTCATTACGCTGTTCCATGAATTTGGACATGGCCTGCATCACATGCTCACACAAGTGAATGAGCGCGATGTGTCGGGCATCAGTGGTGTCGAATGGGATGCCGTTGAGTTGCCCAGCCAATTCATGGAAAACTTTTGTTGGGAGTGGTCTGTGTTGAAGCACATGACCTCTCATGTCACAACTGGCGCATCCTTGCCGCGTGAATTGTTTGACAAAATGGTGGCCGCCAAAAACTTCCAAAGCGGCTTGCAAACGCTGCGGCAAATTGAGCTGGCTTTGCTTGACATGTTGCTGCACAGTGAACACAAGCCCGCAGAAACATTGATGCCCGTTTTGGAAAAAGTCCGGGCCGAAGTTGCCGTCATTCAGGCCCCTGCCTTTAACCGCTGGGCACACACCTTCAGCCACATCTTTGCAGGCGGCTATGCTGCGGGTTATTACAGCTACAAGTGGGCTGAAGTGTTGTCCGCCGATGCCTACGCTGCCTTTGAAGAAACAGCACAGGCAGATGGCTCTCCCAGCCTAGAAACAGGCAGGCGCTACCGAGAAGCCATTTTGGAGGCCGGTGGTAGCCGCCCTGCTTTGGAATCCTTCATTGCTTTCAGAGGTCGTGAGCCTTCCATCAATGCCTTGCTGAGGCACCAAGGCATGGCAGCCAAAGGATGACCTAAAACTTCAGCGTCTTCACGCCCGCTGAAGTGCCCAACAAACATACGTGGGCTTTTTGGTATGCAAAAACGCCCACAGTGACCACACCAGGCCATTGGCTTACTTCGGCTTCAAAAGCCACAGGATCGGTGATTTGCAGGCCCTTCACATCCATGATGTGCTGTCCATTGTCTGTGACCAATGCTTGTCCGTCCTTCATGCGCACTTGGGCTTGCCCGCCCATGCTTGCAAACTGCGCCATGATGCGAGCGCTCGACATAGGGATGACCTCAACAGGCAAAGGAAAAGCGCCCAGCACTGAAACCAATTTGGATTCGTCGGCAATGCAAACAAATACCTTAGACTGCGCCGCTACAATTTTTTCACGCGTCAGCGCTGCGCCGCCGCCCTTCACCATATGACCTTGGCCATTGATTTCATCGGCGCCGTCAATGTACACAGCCAACTCGGCCACCTCATTGCTGTCAAAAACGGGAATGCCCAAGGCCTTTAAACGCGCTGTGGAGGCTTCAGAACTGGACACTGCCCCTTTGATTTGATCTTTCATCGAAGCCAGCGCCTCGATGAATTTGTTCACTGTAGAGCCTGTGCCAACGCCCACAATTTGGCCGGGCACC
>CALCBL010000242.1 GCA_937897495.1 uncultured Burkholderiales bacterium | reverse complement strand
ACCCAAATATTTCGAAATCTGCCATCGAAGTTAGCTGGGCTAAGCACCAAGACGAAGTAAGAGAAGCCCAAAGGCTGCGTTATGAGGTTTTCGGAAAAGAAATGGGTGCCAGGTTGCCAGAAACCGTGGCTGGCCACGATATCGACCTTTTTGATGACTATTGCGAGCACCTATTGGTCCGTGATGGTGTTTCGGGTGCCGTAATTGGTACTTACCGTGTTTTGACGCCAGCCCAAGCTAAACGAGTGGGCGGTACTTACACAGACACTGAATTTGATTTAACACGCTTGAGATTCATGCGCGAACGCATGGTGGAATTAGGCAGAAGTTGTGTCCACGCCGAGCACCGACATGGCGGCGTCATCTTGGCCTTGTGGGGTGCCTTGTTTGAATTCATGGCACGCAACCAATTAGACACCATGATTGGCTGTGCCAGCATTCCTATGTTGCACAACGGCGTTGTGACCGGCGATGCTGCTGCCAGCATGTGGAAGCAGCTTTCGAAAACGAACTTGGCGTCCATTGAGTTTCATGCGTTGCCTCGCTTGCCGCTTCCGATCGAAGAACTAGACTCAGACTTGCCGGTAGAGCCGCCCGCTTTAATTAGAGGCTACCTCAGATTGGGTGCCAAAATTTTGGGTGCACCTGCATGGGACCCTGACTTCAACACGGCGGATTTGCCCATGTTGATGCAAGTGAAGGACCTTCCAAATCGCTATCGCAAGCTTTTTGCGGTGACATGATGATGTTCAAAGATGCTCAGGACTTTATGCATGGGGAGAGCTCCCCGACCAAGCATTACCGTGCCATCTTTATTTCTGACCTTCATCTTGGAACACCAGGTTGCCAAGCTGAAGCGCTGTTGGAATTTTTAAAAACACACAGCTGTGACACTCTTTATTTGGTGGGCGACATCATTGATGGATGGCAGCTTAGGCGCAAATGGTATTGGCCTCAAGCACACAACGACGTGGTACAAAAACTGTTGCGAAAGGCTCGCAAAGGTTGCCGTGTGATTTACGTGCCAGGCAACCACGATGAATTTGCACGAGACTTTTTAGACCACTCCTTTGGCGGTGTTGAAGTGGTGGAGCACGCAGTGCATATGACCGCCGATGGCAAAAAGCTGTGGGTGATTCATGGCGACTATTTTGATGGTGTCATTCAATTTGCCAAATGGCTTGCCTACTTGGGTGATACTTTGTATGACTGGGCCCTCAAAGCCAACCGCCACTTGAATTACATGCGCGGACGTTTGGGAATGCCCTATTGGTCTTTATCCGCCTACCTCAAATTGAAGGTCAAAAAAGCTGTGAATTTTATTTCTGACTTCGAAGTGGCAGTGGCACAAGAAGCGAAAAAATTGGGTTATGACGGCGTCGTGTGTGGCCACATCCATCATGCTGAAATTCGCAACATTGACGGCGTGCTCTACTGCAACGATGGTGATTGGGTGGAGAGCCTAAGCACTTTGGTAGAACACCATGACGGGCGCTTGGAAATACTGACGTTTGATCCTTACTCTGAAGAGAAAATTGCCGTTAAACCCACGACGCTGGTCAGTGCTTGAGGCTCTATAGGGCCACAGAGCCCATGCAGAGTTTTGTCTCATTGTGAGGCTGGTTCAATTTATCATCTTCAGCCATTGCGGCAATGCCATTACAAAAAATGGAAACCACGAGAGAATCACGGTGCCAATGAAAATGGCCAGCAGCGCAGGCAATACAGATTGGATAATCTCTTTCAATGGCTTCTTAAACACAGCGCTTGCAAAATAGATATTCATGCCCGCCGGCGGACATAAAAATCCCATTTCCAAATTGGCAAGAAAAATAATTCCAAAATGAATGGGGTCAATGCCATAACTCATGGCAAGTGGCAGTAGCAAAGGTACCAGCACAATGATGGCGGCATAGATTTCCATCAGTGCGCCTGCAAAGAACAAAAATATGTTCAGGGCCAGCAAGAACACATAAGGGTTGGTCGTAATTCCTTGAACCCAGTCCGAAGCCATGTCTGGAATGCCAACGTCAATCAGATAGTTGGTAAGGCCAAGCGCCATGCCCATGATGAGCAAAATGCCGCCAATAATTTGGGCTGATTGATAAAGGCAATGTACCAGTGTGTCGTATTTCAGTTCGCGGTGAATGAAGCCTTGCGTGATCAAGGCATAAGCTACTGTGATGGCCGCGCCCTCTGTGGGGGTGGCAATGCCTGAAATCAAGGTGCCAATGGCAATCAAAGGTGCGACAAGCTCCCACTTTGCAGCCCACATGGCCGTTTTCAATGGAACAGCATTTTCCGAGGGTGCCGCATCAAAGAGTTTGAACTTGGCAGCTTGATTTGAAGTTTGAGTCGTTCTCAAAAATCCGCCAAAAATTAACAGCGATACAACCATGAGAGCGGCAGGGATCAGGCCAGCGACAAACATGGTGTTGATGGGCACCCGCGCCATGATGGCGTACATGATCAAGGGTACCGAGGGCGCTAACAAAACACCTAAGGAGCTTGCACTGGTAATCAAGCCAATGCTTTTTGATTCTGGATAGCCCACTTTGAGCAGAAGTGGCAACATCAATCCGCCCAGGGCAAGAATGGTGACGCCGCTTCCACCTGTTAAGGCCGTGAAGCAACTGCACAGACACGCAACCGCTAAAACGCTTCCCATTTGTCCAGAGCCAAAGAGGCTGCTGAACAATTGACTAAGGCGCTGTGCAGCTTGGGTGTTGGCAAAGACAAGACCCGCCAGCGTGAACAGGGGCAGTGCGGGCAAGGAGGGGTTGACTGTAATTTGGTAGTGCGACAAAGCCAAAGATGCCATGGGAATGTTTTCTGATGAAAACAAAATCCAGGACAAGCCACCCAAAACCAAAAAAACAGGTCCACCTAAGGCGAGAAAAATGAACAGCAACAAACACAGCCAAGGTGTTGGAATGGCGACAGAAGCTAGCCATTCACTGGCCTGCCACGATGCGCCTAGGACGAGAAGAGTGCCTGCCCATTGAAAGACAAAATGATCGTGCCACTTTTGACCAAATTTGAGCCCCAGAATGCCGAACCCTAAGGGCATGGCGCACAAAAATAGCCAAGTCGGTAACCCGTATGCGATGGTATGTTGAGCCTCAATCTCAGTCATGACCAACTCATAACTGGCTTTTGCCAACACCCCACAGATCAGTGTGGAACCTAAAAAGACCCAGGCTTGCGCAAGTTTTTGAACTAAAGGATTTTCAAGATCACGCCATAAAGCACCGATGCTGGTCAGATGACCGGTTCTTTCAGCATAAATGGCACCTGCCAGCGAAAATAGCAAACCCAAGTGCTGAACCAAAATTGGCGCATTGTCGATGCCACTGCCTTGAAGGGGCCGCATTAAAACTTCTATGACGGGTATCAAAACCATGCCGCACAGGGCCAGTGCAGCAAAAGCCGCATCCCAATTTTGCAGGAGATGGCGACCTGGTGAAACTTGCTTCATGGCGTTTTTGAGGCGCGATAAGTCTTGAGGTGCGCAAAGACTTCATCGAATGTTTCGGCCGGTACCATCTTTCCCCTGATGCGAGGGTAAAGGGTTTCGGTAAATGCGCGCCATTCTTTCATTTGTTCTGCATTGGGCTTGTTCACTTGCAGACCTCGCTTCTTCATGGCGTCTACAGCTTCTTCGACTTCCTTACGTGCTTGAATGCGAATCACACTACCGGCCTTATCGGCAGAGGCTTTCAAGGCGACTTGCGTTTCTGGCGACATTTCATCGAATGATTTTTTGGAAATCACAAAAGCACCCACAATGGGTGCCCAGTTAATTTCCAACATATGGGGTGCCGTGTTGTAAATTTGGGTTGCCAAGGCGAAGTAGGGTGTTGAGGGCACCACATTGATCATGCCAGTTTGAATCGACGGCAGAATATCGGTGGGTTCAAGAGGAACGGGTGTGTAGCCGATGCTCTTCATGATTTCTTGTTGCTCAGCTTCTGCGCCCCAAGCAAAAAATTTCATTTTTTTATAATCGTCTGGGCTGAAGGCAGCTTGTTTGGAAAAGAAGCGAACCCAGCCAGCATCTCCCCAAGCTAAAACCACGTAGCCTTTGTCTAGGAACTTTTTTTCCATGCCGGGTCTCATCTTCTCGCGCACATAGTCCAATTCTTCCCACGAGCGAAATGCCAATGGCAAATTTTGAAGCGCGGCAATGGAAGGCTCAATTTCTCGCAAACCTACAACAGACAGCAAAGCTGCTTGCAGTTGACCGATGCGCATCCGGCGCACCATTTCTGCTTCACCACCTTGGCTGCCATCGGTGAACACATTGAAGCGGGATGATCCTGGTTGGCTCTTTTTCCAAGCTTCTCCCACTTCCATCAGCTGACGGTGGTAAAGCGAGTTTTTGGGAACCAATGAGCCAATTTTCAGTTGGGGATCAGCTGCATCAGATGTGACGGGAAATGCACAAGCCAATGCCAATACAGCAAACAGTTGGGCGACTGATCTTCGAAGTTGAATTGAGTGCATAGGTTTTGCTTGAAATTAAAAGAGGTTGTCAGTGTTGTCAAGCAACCATTGAGCTCTTCGCCGCATGACAGTATTGGTTAAATCATTTTGAGAGCGAGCAAGCTCTATGGCCTGATTGAGAAGCAGCTTAAAGGCTTCTTTATCTTGTGTTGCAACAGCCCAGTTTTCGGCTTTAGAAATCAGGGGTGCAACTTGGTTGCCTCGCCACTCAATGGCAAGATTGAAATATTTTTCTGCAGCTTCTGGTTTGCCACCTGGCTTTGCAAGCTCCAAGGTACCCATCATGCTGGCCAATGCGCCGTGATCAAATTGAGGATGGGCTTGCCATGCCAGCTCGGCCATGCGCAATACTTCTGGCAAGTCTGCAACCACATCGGGTGAGTCTTTGGACAAGGAAATGGCACCCGCCCATGCCGTCATAGACCAATAGACCAAGCCGGCATCTTGCTTTTTAATCTTGATGGCTTGCTTGACCGATTTTCCTTGAAGGTGATCCTTCAGATCTGGGTAATGATGGGCCAAGCTTTTAAGGCCCACTGTTTTTGCACGTGTCATCATCTTGGCTGCGCGAGCTCTGAGAACACTTGCTTTTTGAATACTTTCCGATTCAACGCGGTCAGCTTCATCCATCAAGAAGACGAATGCATACTGTGTGTAGCCACGTGCAACAGCTTCTGCGAGTTTGATGTGATCTGGAATCTGCTGCAGCAAAGATTCAGACAATTTCAGTTGGTACGCGCTGGCGTGCATCAACAACTCTAAGTCATCGTCAGTAGAACTGGTCTCTGCAGACAATAAGTCGCCGGCGCGATTCAAAAGTTGATGCTGTACTGAGCATCCGCTCAGTACAGCAACCAACAAGGTGCCAGTGAAGATGACCTTGAACAAACTGAGAACTAGATTGTGCAAGCTGGCACCTTGTGACTCATCATGCGTTTCGATTGGACATTTGGAGCAATGCCAATTTTGTTTGATCTCCAAGCCGTTCTACTTTGGCCAAAAAAGCGTTGTAAACAATCAAGCAAATCAAGGCAGTGCCAATACCAATCGCGGTAGCCAGCAAAGCGGTACCAATGCCTGCGCTCACACCTTGTGGGTCTGAAATGCCAGACTTGGCCAATGCGGTGAAGGTGTCAAAAATACCCAGAATGGTTCCGAGCAAGCCCAATAAAGGTGCCGCAGTCACAATGGTATCCAACACCCAAAGGTGTTGGTTCAATTGATGTTGCACACGGATAAAGGCCTGCTCGGCTACATCGTCAGCAAGCTTTTGGGAGGCTGTGGGATGTAGGCCATTGGCAAAGGCATGGGTGACCACCTCGCCCACATCGCCTTCTTTAAATTCAGGCAATGGGGACTTGGTTTTCAATGCATGGAGAAGGCTTTTGATTTGCCCACTGGCGTGCGAGTAAAAAATCGTACGTTCAATGGCCAAGAAGACAGCCAGCCCTAAGGCGACATACAACAAATACAGCGACGCATCGTGCAAAAAAAGCATCATGCTGATGGCCTTAGAAGTCTGAACGCAGTGTCACGCTTGTGAAGCGTGGTGCACCAATGTTGTAGGTTGGGTTTGAGCCTGCCAAAGTTCCCAATGGCAAAGAACGGGCGGTAAAGCTAGAACCGCTGGGTGAGTTAATGCGCTTGTATTCAGTGTTGGTCAAGTTGTCTACATTGAAGCGAATTTCAGGTGACTTGAACATCGCTGTTTCAGGCAACTTGTAGCCAACTGACAAGTTCCACAGGGCGTAGGCGTCCATCGCTTGGTCGTTGACCAAGGTTGAGAATGCTTTGCCAGTGTGCTTGACTGTGATAAGGCCAAACAAAGGGCCTTCTTTGTAGCTCATAGCCAAGGCTGCCATGATTTTAGGCGTGTCAGGCATTTGTTTGCCGGCAGTAGCTTCTGTCAATGTCGCGTTGACTTTCAAGTCTTTCTTCATCAAGCTTTCGGTGTAAGTGAGTGAGCCATAAACCGAGAAGTTTTTGTTCAACTTTTGGCCCAACTCAAGCTCAGCACCCTTCATGGTCACATTGCCAACGTTGTAATCCAGCGAGCTCAAGCTAACGGGATCCCAAGCTGACGCAATACGGTCTTTGAAATCAACCATGAACACAGAACCCGAGAAGGTGGTGTCTTTGTTCTGCAAGCGATAACCTAAGTCGAAATTGGTCGAGGTCTCGATGCCAACCGTGGGGTTGCGCATGGTAGCGCCAGTCAGCGTGCCGTTCACCGATGTGCCGCCTGTGTACAAGTTGGACAGGACAAAGTTGGATGGTGCGCGGAAGTTTTCTGCGACATTGAAGAACACCGACTTTTCTGCATCTAAGTTGTATTTAGCGCCAAAGCTAGGCAGAACTTTGCTGTAAGTACGCTTGATCTGGTAATCCAAATCTGCACGGCCGACACCAAAAGTACCGGCGTTGGCATAGTTAGTAAAGTCACGGTCAATGGCCGAGTTTTTCAGGCCAAGCTGAACGTTCAGCTTGTCTTGCATCAACGAGATGCTGTCTTGTACAAACAAGGAAGTGCCGGTGCTGATGGTTTTCCAATCACGCGCTTGATAGGGCTTGCCGTCGGCACGCAAGAGGTAAGCAGAAGAGTCGTCAAGCCAAAGGTTGGCAGAGTTGCCCGCGTTGTCAATTTTCACGCGAGGGCCTGTTTGCACGTGTTGTGCACGCTCAACCCAGTAGCCCACATTGATGTTGTGATTTTCAACGCGGTAGTTGGCTTTGAAGGTCACGCCAGGACGATTGGTTTCAGTCAAGCTGCTGCCGTACACCATGACTCGGTCAAGCAAGTCACCGTCACCGTTGATATCGCGTGAACTCTGGGCCAAAGTTTGGGTGGCTGAGCGTCCCTCTGTCAGGGTGGTCAATTGGCCACCACCTGTACCGTAGCCATACCAGAAATAGGGCTCCGCGCTCACGGTCAAGTCTTTGTTGACTTTGAATTCGGCCTTGCTGGTGAATAAATAATTGCGGAAGGGGTTGATGTTAAATTTGTAATAGCCGTCTGCAGAAGGTGACTCAAGTTGAGCCGTGCCGGCTACAGGCGTCAAGTGCTGTGGGGCCACGCTGCTGAAATCAAAGTTGCGACCGAATTGCGCAATTTGCGCGTTGTTCAAACCACGGATGTTGTTGTTGATGGCGTTGTTGTACAAAAGACTGGCGCTCAAAAAGACATCGGCGTTGGGACGAGATTCAACGGCCAAATCAATGTGCTCTCGGTCAGCGCCGCCCGGACCTTTGAATTTGTTCGCAGTGGTTTTGGAGTAAGACACAAACGCTTTGGTTTCGCTGGGACCAAACTTACCTGTGTCCAAGCGAACAAAGGCGCGCTTATATTTCAGCATGCCTGTGGACACTGCTGCGCGCATGCCAAATTTGTCTTTAGGTGAGCAAGTCACCATGCCCAAGTTGCCACCGGAGGCGCCAACGTGAGGTGCATCTGTGTCGGTAGAACCTTGTGTCACAAACACTTCGCACAAGTTTTCTGAGTCTGTGTACTCTTGTGGGTAAACAGCAAAGTTACCTGAGTCATTCACGGGGGCGCCATTGATGGTCAGGCCCATTTGATCGCCGGCAAAGCCGCGAACACGGATGCCGCCGCCAAACAGGCCCGTGGCATCGCTGCTGAATGAATTCACGCCAGGTAACAAATCAATCACTTGAAAGGCGTTGGCAGATGGGTTCAGCTTTTCCATGTACGCACGGTTCACTGAACTGCGCGCTTTAGGTGTTTCTTCTTGGGAGATCAAGCCCGAGTCAGTGGCGCCTGGTTGGCCTTCCACGTTGATCTTGCCCACGTCTGTGGCTTGTTGCGCCATCAGAATGGGAGAGGCAAAAGCCAAGCTGATGAGCAAGGCTAGGGGGGTTGGCTTAAACTTTTTCATAAAAACTCCTGGTAAAAAAATTAATTGAGGGGAACAAAATCAAGGATGACGGTAAATTTGTGTTGTGACTGAGAAGCCCAACTGCCTTCAGGCCACGGTGCATAAGTGGTGCGACGCAGTGTTGACAAAGCAGCGTTGTCCAAAATGATGGAGTTGCTGGACTCATCAATGCCGGCATCTTGCAGCGCACCGTTGCGAGCCAATACAAACCAAAGTTTCACCTTGCCGGAAGGGCGTTGAAGGCTGGCTTCTCTGCCAGTGGGGTAGCGCTTGTTGGCATTGAGTGTTGCCCGCACGCTCACGATGTAATTGTTTTCTAGGCTGACTGAAATTGGCGGCTGCGGCGCCATCTTTGGTGCTTCTTGTACAGGGGTTGCAGTCGGCAAGCTTGGGGCGGGTGTGGGTGTGGGTGTGGGGATGGGCCGAGGCGATTCGGCAGCGGCAGTGACTTCTCTTGCAGGCTCAATGGGTGCGGGCGTCATGGGCACATTGGGCAGTGCCAACATTTTGGGCTTCGGCTCAGGCTGTTTGACCTGAGGCGGAGGCGTTTTGGGTGGGGGTTGAAGCAAGGGCTCAATCAGCGTAGTGGTCAGCTCCATGGCCTCTTGCGCCAACATCTCGGCAGGTCCTTTAATCGCTTGTGCCATTGAAAATACAAAGAAGACCAACAGCAATGACCCCAAACTTGAAAGTTTGTGACGCTCTTGGTTCAACCTGTCAATGAGTACCATCATTGACGCTCACGAGCAGCAAGCGAGACCTTGCCTAAGCCTGATTTTTTGATTTCGTCCATGACGTCAACCAGGGTTTGAACTTCTGCGCCCTTGTCACTGTTCACGATGACGGCAATTTGTTCCGCAGTGCCAGCTTTTCTCTTCACTGCAGCCGACAAATCTTTGAGCTCAACATCTTTGCCATCAACCTGAATGACATTCTCTTTTCCCAAAGTGACAACAACTTGCACATCTTTGGTTCTAAGTTGTTGCACTTGGGACGAATTAGGCTGTTGTGTTTTGATGCCCAAAGCAGGAATCACATTGACACTGATAAGAACAAAGAAAACCAATAAAAACATCATCACATCGATCATGGGGATGATCTCGATGCGTGCTTTTTTTCTTTGTGTTTGCTGCCATTGGCGCATGATGCTCAACCGAGATATAAGTAACCCGCTAGCATAGAAAATTTGTGTGACAAATTCGTTACTTAGCAGGGTTAGTGCTAATTCACAACATTCGAATGCGATCTGTTGGCGCGGGCTTTAAGCCAGGGCGTTGCTGCACATAGTCTGAAAGCGCATCGACATCTAATTCACCGCCCGATACGGTAGGAGCTTGATTGAAATGCCAAAATCCATCGCCGCCAGAAGCTAAGAAGCTGTTCATGGTCACGTTGTAAGCACGAGCCAAGTCAAGTGGCTTTTGACCGATTTGAATGTTCTGAACCCGTTGTCCTTTGGGCTGTCTGCGATCGACTTCGTATTTCAGGCCTTCAGAAGGAAATAATACTTTGGGTCTATCGAGGTTCTCAAATTGATGTTCTAACAAGTCTTTGACTTGCTGCCCCGTCATGCGCTTAACTACCAGGGTGTTGCCAAACGGCTGAACTTTAAAAAGCTGTCCAAAGTTGACGGTGCCTCCACCTTGTTGAATCAAAATGTCTGCGCGCACACCACCAGGGTTCATCAGCGCAAAATCGGATCGTCCCCGTTCTGCAGACGCCGTAGAAGACCATTGAGCATCAGCAATCAGGTTGCCTAGCCCAGACTCGCCCGAGGGCGATGAATTGCGCGTTATGGAGGTTGACAAGCGACCGACTACTTTCAGTACTTGCGCCTGCGAAGCAGTGCGATAGTCATTCACAATTTTTTCGACATCCATTTGCTTGCCGAAAAAAGGCAGGGCAGAGCTTGGCTGAACTTGGATGCCGGAGGCGTTGACAAAGGCTTCACTTTGAACAATGACATTGCTTGCAGTTTTGTTTTGGACTGTCTTAGAAATAGGGTCAATGGACAACTGGATGTGCGTGAGAAACGTGCCATATTGACCCGCACTGGTCAAAAGAAATGGCTTGCTGGGATTGATTCTTTTGTAGTCGCAAGCGTAAGCACGGTGTGTATGACCAGAAACCACCACATCAAAGCCTGTGTCAAGTTTGTTCAAAATGGGAACGATGTCGCCTGAAAGTCCGGGGCACGAAGCATCGTTAGGCCCACCTTGGATGACGCCGCCTTCATGAATGACCAAAACCAAGGCAGATACGCCTTGCGCTTTGAGCAAGGGCACCAAAGCATTGGCAGTAGCTGCTTCGTCTTCAAATTTCAAACCCTTAACGCCTTCAGGTATGACCAAGTTGGGTGTGTTTTTGAGGGTCATGCCCACAAAGCCCACCTTGATGACTTGATTTCCTTGCTTGAAAGTCTTGATGCCATAAGCTGGAAACAAGGTTTCATGGTCTGACTTTTTCACATTGGCAGCCAAGAATTCAAAGTTGGCGCCTGGAAATTGGCGATTGACTTGACACGGCTCTAGCCGAGTGAACTTTTCACAACCACCCCGGCGCATGCGCATTAATTCAGGCGTGCCTTTGTCAAACTCATGATTACCGACGGCATTGAAATCGATGCCCATGGCATTGACCGCTTCGATGGTGGGCTCGTCTAGGAAAAGCGCAGAGATGAGGGGGGTTGCACCAATCATGTCGCCTGCAGAAACAACGGCGTTGAATGGGTTCAGCTTTTTGTAATGTTGTATGGCTGCAGCCAAGTAGGCAGCTCCACCCGCAGGTACTTCTGTCAAATTGCCATCAATTCGCTCCCGGACACTCAGGCTGGGGGGCTCTAAGTGGCCATGTAAATCGTTGAAAGCCAAAATACTGACATTGATCTTTTCGTTGGATGCGACGGGGAGTTCGTTCATTGGCGCACAAGCGCACAAAAGGACCCCAGTGAAAGCGAAGACTCTTGATCTGAGGGCTGAAATTCTCATGCTAACTTTTCCAATAAGGCCTGGCCCATCTTGATGCGCTGACCCGTTGCAATGCCCTCTGCCAATTTGAAACCTTTTGGAACAAATACCAAAATGGTGGAGCCGTGTTGAAACCAACCCAACTCTTGGCCTTTGTAAGCTTGGATGGCACACGGAATTTCATTGGGGCCTGTGTAATCGACATGGAACAACAAATTGACAGCGTGCAAGCGCAAGCTGGCGACCAAGATGGCCGCTACGGGCACCATGATCATGGGCGTTCCGTCAGTCAGTTTGAAATTCAGAACAGCTCGTTCATTTTTGCAAAAAAGTTGCTCTACACGTTTTAGGGCAATGGGGTTGACGTTCCATGTGTCCCCAGAAATGTGAGTCACGTGGGTGAGAGTTGCATCTGCTGGCGCATGAAATCGGTGGTACATGCTGGATGTCAGGCGCAATGTCACGTAAGTGCCATTTTTCAAGGATTCAACCAACTCGCCAGTTCTGGGCGTGAAGCCCATCAAGCTGGAAAGGCTGTAGGGGAAGCCTTTGGCTTGAAAGACTTGGGTGTGATCAATGTCGCCACATTCGCCCACAATGGCATCACAGGGGCTGCTCAGGATCTCATTGCGCATGTCAATGGTCCTAGAACCTGGCTTAAGTTCGCGAACAAAGCAATCGTGCATGCTGTCAAATTTGGTTTTTGAGGCCTCTCTCAAATCAAGATCTGAAAATAACTTCCAAACGCCAATTGACAAGTCCCGGATGATTGGATTTTTGATTTGGCTCCACCAACCCATGAACCGTGTGAGTGTGATGCGTGGAATTCGATTGGTTAACAGGAAATTCAGGTCTTCTTGTGAGCTAATTTTTTGAATTAATTGTTTCATTTTCATTTTCCTGTCACGAAATCTAAATAAAAAGATGACTTCAACCACTCATCTTCGGATTCAACGTGTCTGTACAACTAGCTTTGACCCTTGGTGCAATTGCACTCTTGTTACCTTTTGTAAAAAGACGCTTGGAGTTGTCGTTTGCCAAGCACCCTTCATTAACAGGTCACTCCAGAATGGCAAAACGAGTGGTCTCCTTTTTGCCTGGCTACGAGTTCAAGGAAGACCAATTCTTCTCATGTGATGGTGCGCCAGAGTCTGTGGCTGCTAATCGACGTTCTGCGTTTTACCAGTTGGCAAATTTGTTACAGACACGTCATGCTAAAAGCATCGAAATGACAGCCGAAGCGCGTGAAATCATTTCTGATTTGCAGTTCACGGGCGCATACCGCGTTCCATTTCAATTCAGCCCTCTGGTGCGACAACACTTGAAAGTTGGTGCATTTATACAGTCGGCAGATGGCGTATTTGTGACAGACCAAGATGGGCAGCGGTTTTACGACTTAACGGGCTCTTACGGCGTCAACGTCTTTGGCGCTGATTTTTACAAAGAATGCATGAAATTAGGATCAGAGAAGGTTGAAGCCGTAGGCGCAACTTTAGGGGCCTACCACCCCTGTGTTGCTTTTAACGTGAAGCGCCTGAAAGAAATTTCAGGCCTCGATCAGGTGTCGTTTCACATGTCGGGCACGGAAGCTGTCATGCAGGCTGTCAGGCTGGCAAGGTATCACACAGGTCGTAAAAACTTGGTTCGTTTTTGTGGTGCTTACCATGGCTGGTGGGAAGATGTGCAGCCCGGACCCGGCAACCCCATGCCGCCCCGTGAAACATACACACTGAGGGATATGCATGAAAACTCTCTCAAAGTGCTGCGTACCAGATCAGACATTGCGTGCGTCCTGATCAACCCCTTGCAAGCGCTTCATTTGAACCAAGGCGCTCCCGGCGATTCTTCCTTGGTCGATAGCAGTCGCAGGGCGACTTACGATCGGGAAGCTTACACAGCTTGGTTAAAAAAGCTGCGTGAAGTTTGTACCGAACGCAACATCGTTCTCATATTTGACGAGGTTTTCTTAGGATTCCGTTTGGCAAAAGGTGGTGCCCAAGCTTATTTTGGCGTTCAAGCCGACTTGGTCACCTATGGCAAAACCTTGGGTGGGGGCTACCCAGTGGGCGTGGTGTGTGGCCGCGCCGATTTGATGAAGCGATTCCGCTCAGAAAGGCCTGCTGACATTTGTTTTGCACGCGGTACATTCAACGCGCACCCACACGTCATGGGTGCCATGTCAGTATTTTTAGAAAAAATTGAAACGCCAGAAATAGCTTCTATTTACGACAATCTGGAAACTACTTGGAATCAAAGGCGCGAACGCTTCAATCAGGTGATGACTGAAAAAGGACTGCCTTTGCGGGCTGCCAACATGTCAAGTGTCTGGAGCCTTTATTACACGGACACAAGCCGCTACAACTGGATGCTTCAGTACTACCTGCGATCTGAAGGATTGGCGCTCAGTTGGGTCGGCACCGGTCGTTTGATTTTCAGCTTGAATTACTCAGATGCAGACTTTGAAGAAGTGTTGCGTCGATTTGTGGCGGCTTGTGAGTCTATGAAATCAGCTCAGTGGTTTTGGGCCCCACCTGAGCTGTCCAACAAGCTGATCCGCAGATCGATTTTGAAAGAAATGTTTCAAAAACGAGAAGCAATCAAAGTTTAAAAACAAGACCAGTGAGAAGCTTGCGCATGTCACTGCTGTTAACTAATTTTTTGAGGTTGAAAGCAGTACTTAATTGACTACTGCAATCTTTATCACTGTTTTCGGATTAAGGACATAACCTGGACAGTCGTACCTCTCAATGTCTTCACCCGAAATAGGAAAAGCACCACAATTTGATAATTTTCTAAAAGGCGAGTTGTAGATGCCGCATTGGAACTTGTCCTCTGAAATAGCCTCTAGAAAAAAACACTGCTGATTCAAGCAGCAACTGCCGCATTGGGTGCAGGCACCTGAAATTTGACTCGACTCATTCAAGCGCACAGCAAAAAATGATTCAAAGTACCTTCTCACAGGTCCCTGTGAAAGGGCCTTGTGGTGAATTCTCAACTTCTGAATTGTTTCGCGATAGTTAAAGATGTACTTGGGTTTTAAAAATATAAAACCAAAGATAAAGGGCAAAACTGGCAAGGCAACTTTGGCAAGCAGCAACAATGCTTTGGCCGGAACTTGAATGAATGTATTTTTCAAAACAAAGCTTTTTGAGTGACGATTGGATGGAAAACTTGTGAAAATTCTATGCCCCTCGTATTTCAAAGCGATGACGAAGCCATTTTTTCAAAAACAATCAGGAACAACACTCAATAATTAGCGCTGGAAATACAAAATACCAATCTGCCCAGACGAAATTTCTCTGGCTTGTACCTTCTTAAGCTCCGCAATAGGTTGAGATATTGCAAATGTTGAGTACCAGGCCCAATGTCTAGATATCGATTGCTTGAAAGTCAGACCTGCACTGACTTTTTGAAAGCCAGTGGACACAAGATCGAGAGGTCCTTGCTTGGCGTACAAAGCAGAATTACGCCAATGTTCTGCTGTTGCCCAAGTGCTGTCGGCATGCAGAATGAGTTCACTTTGCTGAAAAACGGGCCAAGCATAAGACAAGCCAAGGTTCAGAGTGGTGCCGTCCCCTTTGTTTAAAATATCTTGAGTCCAATCTCCATTCAATCGCCAGCGCTTATTGATTTTTCGGTGCATCATGACGCGTGTTCTTAGAGTGTTTTTGCCACCCTCGAAAGCATCAAAAGATTCACCCGTGCTTACGTTGTGAACGCGCATAGAAAGCCCGATATTTAAATCAGGCTCATCCATGACTTGGTAGCTAAGTGTCGGTTCACTGCCAAACTGGCCTAAATTCCGCCATGCGCGCCCATCGCCAATGCCCAGTTGCCACTTGCCATAGCGCAGCCCAATGACGGGTCTGACGCGAGCGGTGTTTTGCCAATCACCCATGTCATTGGACTTGAGTCTTGTTCCGAGGGTGTAATACAGTTGATCAGACTCTTTTGTGTTTGAACCTGCTTCAACTGAGCTGGATTGAGCGTTTGCCGAACTGGGTAAGAGGTTCGAGACCAGAATACAGGCAAGGAGAAAAAGCGCAGCAAGGCTCATTTGTTTCATTGCATGCATCGTATGGATCATGAATTAACTTTATACACCTTGCTGCGCTTTTTCTCCTTG
>CALCBL010000241.1 GCA_937897495.1 uncultured Burkholderiales bacterium | reverse complement strand
AGCTGCGAGTCAGGCGCTCATAACTTTCACCTGTGGCCAAATTCATGTTCTGCAGCCGATCCCACAACTCGCGCGACAGTTTCATGCGCTGTTTGTAATAGGCCAGCGGATCGGCACCCAAGTCAAAGCGATTGACCATCGGGTCGACACCGCCCATGCTGCCAAAGCCTGCGTCTTCATCGGAGTCAAATTGCAATTCTGGCTGGCTGGACTTGGCCAAAATTTGTGCAAGTCCTTGAGCTTCTTGGCCAGGTGCAAATTGTTTGTAACCAAACTCAATGGCCCAATAGTCGTATGCGCAATTGTGGACATGACGTACTCGTCCTGCTTCTCACCTTTAGGAGAAATATTGAAGGGCGTGTAATCCATCACAGAAGTCGCCACACCATTGATCTTCGTAAAGTTAGGATCTTGAATTTGCTTCAAGTCATACATCGTGGAAGCGCGGAAGTTGTGACGCAGACCCAAGGTGTGGCCCACCTCGTGCATGATCACGTCTTTCAAATAAGCTTGGGCTAAAGCTTCGGCCTCAGGGGTGTCAAGTTCTAGGCCGCGGGCTTCTAACAAGTCCAATGCGTAATGCAATTCTTGAGCAGCAGCTTCTGCGTGGTCGCACAACTCGCCGTCGGCACCGCGTACACGGCCCAAGTCTTCAACGACAGCGCGACGTGCACCGCGTGTAAACACATCCGACATGCCAATGTCTGCGTCCAAAATTTCGCCAGTGCGCGGGTCGGCTTGTGAAGGGCCAATGGCAAAGCCTACATCGGCACCTGTGAACCATCGAATGGAAGTGTGCTTGGCGTCCATGTTGTTGAAGTCGTCAGTGGCCTGTTGTTGCTTGACCACCAACGCGTTTTTGAAGCCTGCTTTTTCAAATGCTTTATTCCACTCCAACACACCCTGCGTCACACTGGCGCGGTATTTTTCTGGAATGTTTTTGTCTAGCCAATAAACAATGGGCTGTTTGGGTTCAGACACCGCGGCATTGGCGTCCATCTTTTCCAAGCGCCAACGCTTCAACAAATGCGCTTTGGATTTGATGTTGAGATCGGTGGTGTAGTCGGTTCGGGCTACCGTGAAAAAGCCCACGCGCTCATCGGCCAAGCGTGTTTGCATGGGTTCAGGCAAAGGCATGAAGCTGTAATAAAACGAAACAAACAAACTTCGAGGGTCGGGCGTAGCGGTAGGCGGCGGTGGCATGGGCACTGGCGAGGGCGTCATGGAAGGCGCTGACAATTTGGGCACAGCAAAGTGTGCTTTCACCTCCAGCCCCGTCAATGTGTTTGTGTTTTTGATGGCAGAGAAAGAGGTGTTGCGTGTGTCCAAACTGAAGGGCATGCGAAACGAGCCTTCTAAGCGCGTTTGATAACCTGGAATGTCTGAGAACAACAAGGCGTTGGCCTCAATCAAAATAGATTTTGTTTCAGGATGCGGCGCAGACACCACAGCGGCACTGCTCATCAAGCTGTCGGAAAAAGACTCCGAAACGAACTGCGCCTGGGGTGTCCCCTCCTTGGCAAAGAACTGGGTGTTCTTTGCAATCAGTTGAATTTGATTTCCTATTTTTCTAAATTCAACTAACTTTGAGCCACCCATCTGGCTGCCATACAAACCGCGTTCGCCTACCGAGCGAGGGATGTTGTAGGAGAAAAAGAAGGGTTGGTTCAATTGACTGGGCAATATCTCAAGCCAAACCTTTTCGTCTTTTTGATGCAAGGTGAAAAAGCCAGGCGACGACTTGGCGTCTTTCAGAATGTCTTTCATGGGGCGCAGTGCACCAGGGGCAGCGGGTGGCGTGGCGGGAGTTGCAGGGGGTGTGGCGCTGGCGGGAGCAGTTGCCGGCGCTGCGGGTGAAGGCGGCGGTGTTTGTGAATGCGAAGGACTCCAAGCCAGTAGGCTGAAGCATGCAACAGACATTAAAGAGAGTTTGAAGCAAGGTGATTTCAGAGCATGAACAGCCATGGGGGGTTCCGAATTAAAGAGGACCAGATAGATGTCTTGGATTCTAATTTCTCGGGCACTCGGGTTAACACCAATACTTGTAATTGCGAGGGGTCACTCTAGGTAGAGTTTCAAGGGCAAATACTTTTTATAGTGTTCAAAGTCTTTATCAAGACTGTAAATAGGCCATCCTCTGGCCATTGACACCGCACAAATTAAAAAATCAGTGTTGGAGCCTTGCACCCCACCTTGTCGACATTGGTTGAAATTTTTTGCCGCCTGCTCGTAGTCCTGGCTGCGAAGCGGCTCATCTGAAAATACGCTAAGAATTTGCTGCAAAGTTTCAAATTGTTTTGGCGTTTTGACACCCGACAACAACTCTTGACGAACAGGGCCAAGCATTGCAATTCTTGAATCGTGTATGAGTTCCTTCAGCACATCGACAACCCGCTCCTGAGCATTGCCAGAAGCTTCAGCAGATTGTCGACGCAATGCTTGCGACCAAACTGAAGTATCAATGAGAACCTTCATACGGCTCTCTTCGGTTTTGAGTCTGGCTTTCTCAAACCTACTGCGTCACCGCGTTTGAATTTTCGCTGCATAGCAGCGTCATAATTTAGGTCAAAGTCAATCGTGCCAAAACTGTTCAAAATTTGAAGTTGTTTCTTTTTTTGAACGTAATCTAACAAAGCTTGAGTGACCACCTCACGCTTGGTGCGATGACCACCCAAAACCCTTGCTTCTTCAATCAATTGATCGTCCAGTGCTAAGTTAGTAGCCATGTGTGAACTCCTACACATTGTGATGTGTAGATTAAACACATCCACAAGGCTTGTGTCAATGCCCAATTTTCAAACAACAGGGTTTGCACGTGTCTTACATTGGCAGACAAGCTTAGAAAATACAAGGATGACCCCGCTTATCCTGATCAACCCCCATGCAGCAGGCGGCCGAGCACGGAAGCTGAAGGGCCCTATTCAGGCATGGTGCGAAGCACTGCCCGCTCAAAGCGCACCACCTCAAATAGTCGCACCTGAAAGCATTGAGAATGCCCTCTCTCTTCTTTCCGATTTGCCACCTCGTACACGCGTGGTACTGGTTGGAGGTGACGGCACGCTGAATCAAATGTTGCCAGCCCTCTTGCATGGCGGACATGAAGTGGGATTGGTGCCATTTGGCAGTGGCAACGACTGCGCACGCGCCTGGGGTTTGCATCGCATGTCTTGGCAACAAGCCCTAGCTCATGCACTGAATGCAACATCGAGTGCCATTGACGTGGGTCGCTTAGAGTTGGACAAGAAGACAGTTCATTATTTTCATTCCAGTATGGCTGTTGGCTTTGATGCATCGGTGGGCCATCGTGCACTGACTGGGCCCAAGTTTTTGAGTGGTCTGCCCCGCTACTTGGTAGCTACT
>CALCBL010000240.1 GCA_937897495.1 uncultured Burkholderiales bacterium | reverse complement strand
GGGGGCTTCCTCATACTGGGGTACCAGAAATCGTTCAGCCCCCTTAGGCTTTATCCCCTTTGATTGGAAATTAATGTTGCTCTGACCCCATTTGTTTGACCCCTTTTGTTTTGCCCCCAATTAAATCTTCATGAGTTCACGCACATCTGTTTCGTAGTCTTTGAGTTTGCGCTGCGCTTTCAAGCGTTGTGCAGGTGACATGGTGTTGTGAAGTTGCGCTAAATTTTGGCAGGCTTGTTGCTCAAGCTGAAGTTGTTTTGACAATTCACCTGCATCTTTAGGCCGCACCGATTGCAAGATCAATGACTGCAGTGCTTTCTCCACTTGCGGTAAAGGCATTGCAGGTTTGGTGATTTCAGAAGACATGGCCTGCAACGCAATCAATTGTTCTTGTTGACGTTTGAGTCGCCGCTGATAACTCGCCTCTGGGGACCAAGTCGATTGTAAAAATTGCTGTTTGAGAACCTGTCTTTGCTCCAAGTTCAAATCGCCATAAAACGAGTTGAAGCGCTCAGCGGCAAGATCGACTCGCTTTTTGATGCGGGAATCTGGCGTGCCTTGAACCCATTGCTTTTTCCAATCTTCATTGCGCGAGGCCCACTCTTTTTCCAAATGCTTGAGTTGCTTGGCGCTCAATTGAGACACCACCGGCGCAGCCAAGCGACTGCTCTCCTGAATGAAGGATTCAACGCGAACTTGAGCACCTTCCCAAATTTTGCAGGCCTGCTCGGGGGTGATGTTTTGAGGGGCCAATGTTTGGGCTTGTACCAGCAGTTCGGCAATGGCCGGCAGCTCTTCTTTGCGGTGCCAAGTTTGAAGCTTTTGAAGCGCCGCCTTGGCTTGGGGGCCTTGGGTATCGCTGAAGTCAATGTAGCTGTCTAACCACCAAGACGCGATATCGGGCAGATTGTTGTAGCCGAGCCTGACGGCGCTACAGCCCGTCAAAATGACGCTCATTGACACAGCCACCAAAGAAGCCGTGATAATTCGGAACCAAAAGGATAATTTCGCCATGTCGGACAACTCAGTTAATCAAGCCCTATTTTCGCTCGAACAGCCGCTGGACGTGGTTGTCATGGCGGCAGGTAAGGGTACTCGAATGAAAAGTCGAATTCCCAAGGTGTTGCAGCGTTTGGCTGGTAAACCCTTGTTGGGGCATGTTCTGGACACAGCCGCTGAATTGAATGCCCGATCTGCCGTCGTCATTACGGGTCACGGTGCTGACGAGGTAGAAGCTGCCGTTTCTTTGGGATCAGGCAAAT
>CALCBL010000239.1 GCA_937897495.1 uncultured Burkholderiales bacterium | reverse complement strand
CTTTGCATATTCCTTGGCAATGCGCGCAGCGGCTTCTTCAGGCGTACTGCCAATGACCAGTTGATCGGTCGCCTTTAAACGCTCTGCAGTCTCTGGCAGTTTCAAGCCATCCAACAAGGCTTGTCTGAATTTTTGAACCAACTCATCGGGCACTTGCTTGGGAGCCCACATGACCAAGCTGAAGTCGGCGTCATAACCCTTCACACCAGCCTCAGAAATGGTGGGCGTGTCTGGCAGGGTGGGTGACCTGGCTTGCCCCGACACTGCCAAAGCAATCAATTTGCCAGAGCGAATATGCGGCAAGACAGTTGGGCCCGCTAATAAACCACACGGCACTTGGTTGGCCAGCACATCTTGGGCTGCGGGTGCAGGCCCCTTGTAGGGAATGTGCACCATCTGCATGCCTGTCATGTTGAGTAACAACTCCATCGACAAGTGGCCTGGCACACCTGCACCACCGGAGGCATAGCTTAAGGACTGCGTTTTGGATTTGGCAATGAGCTCGTTCAAGTTTTTCACGCCCAATGCCGGATTGCAAACCAAGGTTTGGCTGAAGGAGGTCAAGACGCTGACTGGCTTTAAATCATCTAGCTTAAAACCCATGCTTTTGTAAACATGCGGATTCACCGTCATGACAGTGTCTGTTGTGATCAGCCATGTGTACCCATCGGCAGCGGCCCTTGCTGCAGCAGCGCTGCCAATGTTGCCACCGGCTCCAGGTATATTTTCAATGATGACGGCTTGCTTCAAAGCAGCCTGAACCTTGTCTGACACAGTGCGAATCACGATGTCACTGGGCCCGCCCGGCGGATAGGGTGCAATGACTTTGATGGCGCGTTGTGGCCACGTTTGTGCAAACGCAGTCACTGAAAAACACAGACATGCGAAAGATGTCATGAAAGCACGTTTGAAGGAAGTCATCTTGTTTCCTGATCACTGAAAGATGCCTCTATTTTCGGATGTTTGCACGATGCGGTGTGGACTTTAAAAATCACCTTAGCCCCTCCAAAACCCGCAAGAAATATGTCATAATCGCTGTCTTCGCAATCCGCCCGGGTGGTGAAATTGGTAGACGCAGGGGACTCAAAATCCCCCGCCGCAAGGCGTGCCGGTTCGATTCCGGCCTCGGGCACCATCGATTTGCATCAAATCGATTAAACTCATCTGCGAAATGCACATCCTCTTGATACTCGCATTAGCTGTGTTGTTTCCAGCAACACACATCCTGAATGGATGGCTGTTTGAATTTGCCACCATAAACGACCATATCTCGCTGATTTATATGCCGGCGTTTCTGCGCCTGTTCAATTTGCTCATTTTGGGGCCGTTGTTTGGCACGCTGGCAACCATCTTGGGCGGCCTGTTGCTGACGACTCAATTCAATGAACCTCTAGGCATTGAATTCCTGAACGTCGCCTGCTCAAGCGCTGGGCCTTTGATGGCACTGATTGGGTTCAAAATGTACTGGAAGAGGCAAGTTCAACTCACGTCGCTTCAAGACTTGGCCGCACTCACCCTCATTTACTGTGTCAGCAATTCAGTCATCCATCACGTCACTTGGGTGCTCATTGGCCAATCCCAAGCCTTTGAGCTGACTGAGGTCTTTTGGATGTTTTTGGGCGATCTCAATGGTGCACTGCTAGGCGCTTATCTGATGAAAGCCATCCTCGATTATCTTGAGAAAAAAGGGTTCAAGTTTTCAGGCTTTTAGCTGCTGTCAGTTTCAAACCTTGCGCAATGGTGGGATACAGCAAGCGAATTTTCAGTTCTTTTTTCAGTCTGTCATTGTTCAAACGCCTTGACTCACTCATGAAGCTCAAGAGCATGAGGGGCAAGGTATCTTGTGCTTGACTTCTGGGTACTCGCGGAGGGCGCTTCAGACCCATCAGGTCGGCTGCCAAATCGAAATAATCTCCCATCTTCATTTGGCTGTCATCGCATACGTGAAAAACACGCTGCGGCTTGCCTCGCCACAGCGCAGCCACACAGGCCCTTGCTAAATCATCAGAATGAATATGATTGGTAAACACATCGTCTTTTTTCAAGAGGACAGGCGTACCCTTCAAGAGCCTTTCACGCGGGGTGCCATTGGGGCGATCGGGCGCGTAGATGCCCGGTATACGCAAAATGCTGCTGCGCACACCCGATTTACCAAAGAATCGAATGGTATTTTCCGCATCAACCCGCCGAATGGCTCTAGGGGTGTGGGGCTTAACAGGTCTAGATTCAGGCACCCACTGCCCCTGACAATCGCCATAAACGCCACTGGTAGACCCATACACAAGCGCTCTGGGCAAAGCCCTTTTGTGCAGTGCACGCACCAAATTCAAAGTGCGCGAATCGGTCGACCAGGTCCCCGCTCGGTCGGAGGGGGGTGGGGCCAAATGCAGTACCCGCGTAGCCCAACCGGACAATCGCTGCAATGACTGAGAATCGTCCAAATTGCCCACAACGGGTGTGATGCCTTGAGCCCTCAAACCCGGTGCCTTTTCGGGGCTAGAGGTCAACGCCAAGACCCGAGCTCTGCCGACCAACTGT
>CALCBL010000238.1 GCA_937897495.1 uncultured Burkholderiales bacterium | reverse complement strand
TCAACATGATGCGCACCTTGAAGCAAGCCTTAGACCCTCACAACATCATGAACCCCGGAAAAATCTTCCATTGAAAAAAGGGCCTGTTGGCCCTTTTTCATTGCGTTAACCGCGCAGCTTGTCAATCAGCCCATTGAGTTCGTCAAGCGATCCAAACTGGATTGACAGTTCCCCCATTTCTTCAAAACGGCCGTGCCGCTTCACGCGCTTTTTAACGCGGACCTCTACTTGCGCCGTGAGCAAGTCTGAAAGTTCTTCTTCAACACGTTTGATGTCGCGTGATTTTTCTTTTTTCGGTTTTTGTTGCACCAAAGAAAATTCTGCGCTGAGTTTTTTCACCAAACTCTCTGCTTCGCGCACCGACATTTTTTTGGCGCTGATTTGATTGGCCGCTGTAATTTGAGCGGCCTTGTCCAAACCCAACAATGCCCTGGCGTGACCCATGTCGATGTCACCTGCCATCAGCATGGTTTGCACGGGCTCTGCCAAGTTCAACAAACGAAGCAAGTTGCTGGCAGCACTTCGAGAGCGTCCCACAGCTTGGGCTGCCGTTTCGTGGGTGAGTCCAAACTCTTTGATCAGGCGCTGTAAACCATGGGCCTCTTCAAGCGGGTTGAGGTCTTCGCGTTGAATGTTCTCAATCAAGGCCATGGCCGCCGCCGCCTCATTGGGCACATCGCGAACCAAAACTGGCACCTCGTTCAAACCCGCCAGTCGCGATGCGCGGAAACGTCGTTCCCCCGCAATGATTTCATACTTGCCTGCATTGGGGCCATCACTCAACTTGCGAACCAAGATGGGTTGCATGATGCCTTGAGCCTTGATGGACTCGGCCAACTCATAGAGTGCGCCCTCGTCCATGCGTGTTCGAGGCTGGTACATGCCTGGCACCAACTCGCTCAAAGCCAAACTGCTGGGGGTTCGATTGGCTGCCGCCTCAACGGCTTGAGGCGAGCTAGGCTCATCTTGAACCTTGGGGCCCAATAAAGCCTCTAGCCCTCGGCCTAAGCCCTTTGGTTTTTTAGTGACCATGTTTTTTTTCTTTCATCAATTCATTCAACAAGGCGTGGCCTTCAGGCCAGTCACCCAAATTTGATTCAGCGTTCAAATGTCCGCACTCGCCTAAGTTTAAATAGTGCGATCCCCATGCCTTCGCAAACTGCTCTGCCCGCGCGGCGGTGCAATAAGGGTCATTTTGACTGCCAATCAAAATTGATTGAAAAGGCAGTGCCGTCAATGCAATTGGGCGCCAACTTGAAAACACTTCTTGCAAGTGTGACGCTTCAACGTCGCCAGGCGCCACCAACAACGCCGCTTTGACTTTGTGGCATTGTGAAGAAATTTGAGCCCAAGCTGCAACCTGTATGCAACCCAAACTGTGTGCCACCAAGAACACGGGTCCGCTCAAATCAGAAACCACATCGTCCAATCGCGCCAACCAATCGCCTCGAAGCGGCTTCACCCAGTCGTGTTGCTCTACAAGCTGATAAGCGAATTGACTGATCCAAAGGCTTTGCCAATGTGAAGGCCCACTTCCTTGCCAGCCAGGCAATATAAGGACTTTTGGGGTTTCCATCAAAACGCTTTCGTGTCCTAAAGCGTTGGAATACGCTGCACCAACTCCCTGGCAAACTCCACGAATGCTTGGCTGCCTTTGGCAGAAGGGTCAAACACAACGCCTGGCAAACCATAGCTGGGCGCTTCAGCGAGGCGCACATTTCGAGGGATGACCGTGTTAAAAACTTTGTCACCAAAGTGCGATTTAAGTTGCTCACTCACTTGTTGTTGCAAGGTAATTCGCGGATCAAACATGACGCGCAACAAACCAATGATTTTCAAATCGGGGTTCAAATTGGCGTGCACTTGCTTGATGGTGTTCACCAAATCAGTCAGCCCCTCCAGCGCAAAATATTCGCACTGCATCGGCACAATCACGCCATGTGCGGCACACAAACCATTCAAGGTGAGCATGGACAATGAGGGTGGACAATCAATTAAGACAAAGTCAAAGTCTTTGTCTGCCACTTCCAATGCCAACTTCAAACGTTGGTCGCGTCTTTCTAGGTCAACCAGTTCAACCTCTGCACCGGCCAGCTCGCGGTTGGCGCCCAACACGTGATAGCCGCATTTTTCTGAAAAAATGGCAGCCTCTTGAATGCTGGCTGACTCTAATAAAACGTCATACACACTGAGCTCTAACTGCCGCTTGTCAACACCTGAGCCCATGGTTGCATTGCCCTGTGGATCGAGGTCAACCAACAAAACACGTTGCCCCACTTTGGCCAAGCCGGCGGCCAAGTTAACCGCCGATGTGGTCTTGCCAACGCCGCCTTTTTGATTTGCAACACAGAATATCTTTGCCATTTGTGACTCTTTTATTTTCTCGCTGGGTGCGATTATTTGCCCAAGGCCAATTTCAGACCAAATCCGATTAAGAACAAGCCGGCAATTTTTTGCAAGAATCCAGAGACTTTAGGGTTGGCTCTCAGACGTGTTGCCATCCTGTGGGTGATGAGCACAACGCCAAAACAGTACAGGAACCCTAAAACGGCAATGTTAACGGCCATGAATACAAAAGTAACCATTCCTTTGTGCTTATCAGGGTCAATGAATTGTGGGAAAAAAGCAAAGTAAAACATGACTGCCTTGGG
>CALCBL010000237.1 GCA_937897495.1 uncultured Burkholderiales bacterium | reverse complement strand
ACTGGCAAATTGGCAATAGGCTTGTTCATGTCAGTAGAGAAAAACTGATTGTTCAACGCGGTAAACAACAGGGGGGCCGTCTCACCACTGACACGGGCTAAAGCCAAAAGCAAACCGGTCATGACACCACTTTTAGCGGCCTTTAATACGACAGAGGTAGACACTTTCCACTTGGGGGCACCCAGCGCAAAAGCAGCTTCACGCAAACTCACGGGAACCAATTTGAGCATGTTTTCAGTCGTTCGAACGACCACGGGAATCGCAATGAGAGACAAGGCAATGGTGCCAGCCCAGCCCGAAAAGTGTTTGGAAGGAACGACGATCAGTGCGTAAACGAAAAGACCAATCACAATGGATGGCGCCGACAACATGATGTCATTGACGAAACGAGTGACCTCTGCGATTTTGCTGCGATCACTGTACTCAGACAAATAAACACCTGCCAAAACACCGATGGGTGTGCTCAACAAGGAGCAAGAAAGCACAATCATCAGACTACCCACAATCGCATTGGCCAACCCGCCACCCTCGGAACCAGGTGCAGGGGTGCTATGCGTCAGCATGGAAATGCTCAATGCAGAGAAGCCTTTGAAGATCAAGATGCTCAAAATCCAAAGCAAGAATGCCAGGCCAATGATCATGGCAGACATGGACAACACCATGCCGATAAAGTTAGCGCGCTTGCGCTTTGCGTAAATGGACAAATCCATGTTGGTAGAAGCTTTCATGACTTCATGCCTTTCTGAGCTTCAGCGCGAATCAACATCCATTTGGCCAAAGATAAAACAACCAATGTGATCAAAAACAGAGCTAAACCAAGAGAGAACAATGACGCGTAGTGCAAGCCAGGTTCTGCTTCACCAAATTCATTGGCCAGCGTTGAGGCAATTGAATTTCCAGGCGAAAACAAGGAAGGAGACAACTTGTGGGCATTGCCGATCACAAAGGTCACGGCCATGGTCTCGCCCAAAGCACGGCCAAGGCCCAACATGACACCGCCCACAACACCCGTTTTTGTGTAAGGCAAAACAATCTTGGTCACCACTTCCCAAGTGGTGCAACCAATGCCATAGGCAGATTCTTTCAAAATGGGCGGCACGATTTCAAACACATCACGCATGACAGAGGCAATGAAAGGCAAAATCATCATGGCCAAGATCAGGCCAGCGGCCAAAATGCCAATGCCATTGAATGCACCCGTGAACAAGATGCCGACACCAGGAATTTGACCTAGGGAACCAGCCAAGGCAGGCTGTACATATTCAGCAAACAAGGGTGCAAAAACAAACAAACCAAACATACCGTAAATGATAGACGGCACAGCGGCCAACAATTCAATGGCCGTTCCCAATGGACGACGCAATGACATGGGGCATGTTTCAGTTAAAAACACTGCAATGCCAAAACTTAATGGCAATGCAATCAAAATTGCGATGGTGGCAGTTGCCACAGTACCAAAAATGGCAATCAAGCCACCAAATTTAGAATTGATGATGTCCCACTCAACCGTGTAGAAAAATTCAAAGCCGAATGTAGTTAAAACAGGCCATGAGCTAATGAACAACGAGATAATGATGCCGGTCAGTGCCACCAATGTGGACAAT
>CALCBL010000236.1 GCA_937897495.1 uncultured Burkholderiales bacterium | reverse complement strand
AAGTGGGTGGCCCCTTACAACCCGTTTGATGCTGCATCGCTCGAACTCATGGACTCACTCTTGCCGCCCGCTTGGTCTGCCGATGGCAGTACCAAATATTTGCTGGGCACCGACGACCAAGGCCGCGATATTTTGTCGGCCCTGATGTATGGCACTCGCATTTCTTTGGTGGTGGGCATGGCGTCCGTCATGCTCTCTTTGGTGGTCGGCGTCAGCCTTGGCCTCATTGCAGGCTTTCGCGGTGGTTGGCTCGATGCTTTTCTCATGCGTTTGTGTGACGTCATGCTCTCGTTCCCTGCCATCTTGGTGGCCTTGCTCATTGCTGGTGTTGGCCGTGCTGTTTTTCCGAATGCCGATGACTCATTGGCTTTTGGTGTGCTTATCATTTCAATTTCACTCACGGGTTGGGTGCAATACGCCCGCACGGTGCGCGGTACCACCTTGGTAGAGCGCAACAAAGAGTATGTGCAAGCTGCTAGGGTCACGGGCGTAGCGCCTCTTCGCATCATGCTGCGCCACGTGTTGCCCAATGTGCTGGGGCCTGTTACGGTGCTGGCCACCATTCAAGTGGCCTCGGCCATCATTACCGAGGCCACGCTCTCATTTTTAGGCGTGGGTGTACCGCCTACGTCGCCATCGCTTGGCACACTCATTCGCATTGGCAACGACTTTTTGTTTTCGGGTGAGTGGTGGATTACCATTTTCCCGGGTCTTACTTTGGTGCTCATTGCCTTGTCTGTTAATTTGTTGGGCGATTGGCTGCGTGATGCCCTGAACCCTCGTTTGCGTTAATTTTTAAATTCAAGCGACGTGTTTAAAGAGAGTTCTATTTCATGAGTTTGTTACAAGTTAAAAATTTGGTGGTTGAGTTTCCAAGTCGGCACGGCACATTGCGTGCGCTAGATGAAATTTCATTTGACATTGCACCCGGAGAAATTTTGGGTGTGGTGGGCGAGTCGGGTGCTGGCAAGTCACTCACGGGTGCTTCTATCATTGGTTTGTTAGAACCACCAGGCCGCATTGCTTCGGGTCAAATTTTGTTAGAAGGCCAGCGCATTGACAATCTGAACAACGATCAAATGCGCAGCATTCGAGGTCGCAAGATTGGCGCTATTTTTCAAGACCCACTCACCTCTTTGAACCCGCTGTATTCAGTGGGCAAACAATTGACAGAGACCATTCAGGCGCACTTGCCCGTGTCAGATCAAGAAGCGCGGCAGCGTGCCATTGCCTTGTTGCAAGACACTGGTATTTCAGCAGCAGCAGAGCGCATTGACCATTACCCTCATCAGTTTTCTGGCGGTATGCGACAGCGTGTGGTGATTGCCTGGGCCTTGGCTGCCGAGCCTCAATTGATTGTGGCCGATGAGCCCACCACCGCATTGGATGTGTCCATTCAAGCGCAGATCATCAGCCTCCTGAAAAACGTTTGCAAAAAACGCGGTGCTGCCGTCATGCTAATCACGCACGACATGGGCGTGATTGCCGAAACATGCGACCGAGTCGCGGTGATGTATGCCGGGCGCATTGCCGAGATTGGGCCGGTCCATCAGGTGATCAATCACCCTGAGCATCCTTACACCGTAGGCCTAATGGCTTCTATTCCAGACATGGACGTTGACCGTGAACGCTTGAATCAAATTGATGGGGCCATGCCGCGCCTGAATGCCATTCCCAAAGGCTGTGCCTTCAACCCACGCTGCCCCCAAGTATTTGATCGTTGCTTACAAGAGCGCCCCGATTTGGCGGCGGTATCAAGGAGCGGACAAAATACCCCAACGCAGGTGGCCTGCTGGTTGCATCACGCCAACACATTGGAGGGCGTGTCATGAGCGTTCCAAACTCTCCACCAAATTCTCAAGCCTTGGTCATTGCCCGTGACTTGGCCAAAACTTTTGATGTCTCTGCGCCATGGCTTAGCCGGGTCATTGAGCGCAAACCACGCCAATTGCTCAAAGCCGTCGATGGCGTGAGTTTCGAAATTGAGCGCGGCAAAACTTTGGCGTTGGTAGGCGAGTCAGGTTGCGGCAAAAGCACCGTTGCACGGCTTTTGGTGGGCTTGTATGAGCCCACGCGGGGTGGTCTGACCTTTGATGGACAAGATGCGCACGCCGCCTTCAAGTCAAGCGATGCCAAGGCCATGCGCAAGCGCATCCAAATGATTTTCCAAGACCCCTATGCCAGCTTGAATCCAAGGTGGACGGTTGAGGCCATTGTGGGCGAGCCCTTGCACGAACATGGCCTGATCAAAGACGAGCAAGAGTTGAAAGACCGAGTGGCCGAATTGCTCAAGTCGGTTGGCTTGTCGGCGCTTGACATGGTCAAGTACCCGCACCAATTTTCAGGTGGGCAGCGACAGCGTATTTCCATTGCGCGTGCTTTGGCCACCGCCCCAGAATTTTTGGTCTGTGACGAGCCTACATCGGCCTTGGATGTCAGCGTGCAAGCCCAAGTGCTGAACATCATGAAAGATTTGCAGCGCGAACGCGGCCTCACCTATTTGTTCATCTCGCACAACTTGGCCGTGGTCAGGCATGTGAGCGACAAAGTGGGTGTGATGTATTTAGGGCAGTTGGTGGAGTTGGCAGACAAGCACACCTTGTTTGACAATCCGCAGCACCCTTACACGCGCATGCTGTTAGACGCCATTCCCAAAATGAAAGACACAGGCCGTGCACGCACGCCTGTACAAGGCGAGGTGCCCAACCCGCTGAATCCACCACCCGGTTGCAGTTTCAATCCGCGTTGCCCTCTGGCCAACGAACGCTGCAGAATTGAACGGCCAGTTTTGAAAAACATCAACGGCATCAAGATTGCATGCCATGCTGTAGAAGAAGGCAGGCATTGAAGTCGCCTTGAGAGTCGCACTCTTAACTGACGAAGACGAAAAAAAGCCGCTCCT
>CALCBL010000235.1 GCA_937897495.1 uncultured Burkholderiales bacterium | reverse complement strand
CCGATCAACCAGAATGGCTGAGTCATGTGAATGCGTCTGTTTTGAAAGTGAAATTGGGCACTGCCATCATCGGCATCAGTTCCATTCACTTGCTCAAAACGTTTATCAATGCAGCCAACTACACCGAGCAAGTGCTGATGTGGCAAACCATCATCCACGTCACCTTCTTACTCAGTGCTTTGGCCATTGCCTACACCGACAAACTGATGTCACACCACAACAACCATTGAAAGCATTGAACAGGCAGCTCTCAGCACCTGAATTCTGAAAATATCAATAAGACTTCGCGAAAGTACGACATGACCACCCTGATCAAAGAAGAAGACCTGATTGAATCTGTAGCAGCTGCCCTGCAATACATCAGTTACTACCACCCTGCCGATTTCATCTCGCACTTGGCTACCGCCTACCACCGCGAGCAGAGCCCAGCGGCCAAAGACGCCATTGCACAGATTTTGACCAACAGCAAAATGAGCGCCATGGGCCATCGTCCCATGTGCCAAGACACCGGCATCGTCAATGTGTTTTTAAAAGTTGGCATGGACATCAAGTTCGACAACTTCAAGGGCGGCCTGGAAGATGCCATCAACGAAGGCGTGCGCCGAGGCTACAACTACTCAGACAACATGTTGCGCGCATCGGTGGTTTCTGATCCAGAATTTGCGCGCAAAAACACACAAGACAATTCTCCGGCCGTGATCTTCACGCAACTTGTTCCAGGCAACAAGCTGGACATCACTGTGGCTGCCAAAGGCGGCGGCAGTGAAAACAAATCCAAATTGGTCATGCTCAACCCCAGCGACAGTGTCGTCGACTGGGTTTTGAAAACAGTCCCCACCATGGGTGCGGGTTGGTGCCCACCCGGCATGCTGGGCATTGGCATTGGCGGCACCGCAGAAAAGGCCGCCCTGATGGCCAAAGAAAGTTTGATGGACGACCTTGACATGTACCAACTGCTTGAGAAATCAAGCAAGGGCGAGAAGCTCACGCAAGTTGAAAACATGCGTTTGGAGATTTACCACAAGGTCAATGACTTGGGCATTGGCGCTCAAGGTTTGGGTGGCCTCACCACGGTGCTTGATATCAAAATCAAGATGTACCCCACGCACGCCGCCAGCAAGCCTGTGGCCATGATTCCAAACTGTGCCGCCACCCGACATGCACACTTTGTGATGGATGGCTCTGGCCCCGTTTACTTGGACGTGCCATCCCTAGATTTGTGGCCCGATGTCAACTGGACACCCGATACAGAAAAGAGCAAGCGGGTTGATTTAAACGCCCTGACCCCCGCAGAAGTGGCCAGCTGGAAACCTGGCCAAACTTTGCTGCTCAACGGCAAAATGTTGACGGGTCGCGATGCCGCTCACAAACGCATTCAAGACATGTTGGCAAAAGGCGAAAAACTGCCCGTCGACTTCACCAACCGCGTCATTTACTACGTGGGCCCGGTCGACCCCATGAAGGGCGAAGCTGTTGGACCCGCAGGCCCCACGACCTCCACACGCATGGACAAATTCACCGAGATGATGTTGGCCCAAACCGGCCTGATTGCCATGGTGGGCAAAGCCGAGCGTGGCCCTGAGGCCATTGCAGCCATCCAAAAACACAAATCAGCCTACCTCATGGCGGTGGGCGGTGCGGCTTATTTGGTGTCCAAAGCCATCAAACAATCGAAGGTGTTGGCCTTTGCTGACTTGGGCATGGAAGCCATTTACGAATTTGATGTGGTCGACATGCCTGTCACAGTGGCGGTAGATTCTGGTGGTACCAGCGCACACAATACCGGACCCGCTGAATGGCAAAAACGAATTGCCACAGGAGAGTTCAAAGGCATCAAAGTTGGCGCCAATTGAGCCTGCCCCTCGAAGTGTGGGTGGCCTACAAGCGGCTATCGGCGTTTTTGACAGCGGCATTGGCGG
>CALCBL010000234.1 GCA_937897495.1 uncultured Burkholderiales bacterium | reverse complement strand
CAGGCACTAAATCTTTCAGCGCATCGGCCGACTTAGAAGCCAATTGAGGCACCATGGGGTTGGTAGAAAAAATTGAATTGGCAAAGACACCGTAGTTGCTTGAATCTGCAGCTTGCTTGGCCACAAACTCCATGGCAATATTGCCGCCAGCGCCAGCTTTGTTTTCAACCAGGACACCGCCCCCACTCAATTGAAGCCCTTCGGCGAGGGTTCTGGCGGCAAAGTCCACAACACCCCCGGCCGGATAGCTCACAGTGAAACGCGTTTGTTTGGCGCCAAAGGTTTGTGAATGGGCTAGCTCAGACAAGCCCAAGCTGGCCAAGCCAACACCCAAGGAAGAAATGACTTGTCTTCTGTCCATGATCGTCTCCATTGATTTCATATTTCTAAAAAATAAATATACGATGCCTAGGTCTTTGTCACAACCTAGGGTAATCATTAGCCTCGAAATTAAAGACACTGCTAACCTAGAGCCCCTGTACTTTCTTTAAACCTCACACTTGAAAGAATCAGCATGTTCAAACTTCCAAAGTTTTCAAAATGGGCCGCTCTGTGGGTTACAACGGCCTCTTGTTTGACCCCCACTTTTTCTCACGCCGCATGGCCTTCTGACCAACCCATCAACATGATCCTTGCCTATGCGCCAGGTGGCGGCACTGACATTGTGGCCAGACAGTTGGTTCCATTTCTTGAAAAAGCCTTAGGTGGTGGTGCTCGATTCAGTGTCATCAACAGAGCCGGCGCAGGCGGTGATATTGGTTTTGGCGCCATTGCTGCGGCCGCTCCCGATGGCTACACCATCGGATTTATCAACACGCCACCTGTTATTACCATTCCCATTGAACGCAAAACAACTTGGAATCTGAACAGCTTTGAATTGTTAGGCAATGTTGTCGATGACCCAGGTACCTTTTGTGTTCACAACGACAGCCCCATCAAGTCGCTGGCAGAGTTAGCTGCTTTCGCCAAAGCCAATCCAGGCGTCGCATCTGTTGGCACCACTGGTGTGGGCTCAGATGACCATCTGGCCATGTTGATGTTTGAAAAAGCAGCTGGCGTCAAAATGACCCATGTGCCTTTCAAGGGTTCTGGCGAAACCAGAACCGCCATCATTGGAAAGCACATTACTGTGGCCGCCATCAACGTGGGCGAAGCGCTGCAATACCTCAAAGGCGGCTCCCCTTTGCGATGCCTTGGCCAAATGACGCCCGCACGCATTTCGATGGCCCCCGACTGGCCCACTTTCCGAGAGCAAGGTTATCAATTTGACATGGCCTCTTTGCGCGGGGTTGTCGCGCCCAAAGGACTGCCGCCTGCAGTGCGCGACAGGCTGGTGCAAGCCTTAGACAAAGCCATCAGTGACCCCGCTTTCAAACTGGCTGCTGAACGTGCCTTCGCACCTGTTCGATTTTTAGCACCCCCAGCCTACGATGCAGAATTGCGCGCAGGAGACACCTTGTTTCGGCAACTTTGGAAAGACATGCCTTGGACGGATAAGTAAATAGAGGTAAGACATGCATGATTTAATCATTCGCGGCGGAACAGTTGTAGACGGTACTGGCAAAGCCTCTTTGACGGCAGATGTTGCGGTCAAAGACGGCCTTGTGGTTGAAGTTGGCAAAACAACTGAGCAAGCCAAAAGAACCATGGGCGCAGAAGGCCTGTTGGTCACGCCTGGCTGGGTTGATATCCACACGCATTACGACGGTCAGGTCAGCTGGGATCCCTACATGTCGCCCTCTTCTTGGCATGGCGTCACCACCGCAGTCATGGGCAATTGTGGCGTTGGTTTTGCGCCAGCACACACTCATCAACGTGAGTGGATGATGGAGCTCATGGAAGGCGTAGAAGATATTCCCGGCGCGGTTCTTTCTGAAGGCCTGAAGTGGGAATGGGAGTCATTTCCTGAGTACCTTGATGCTGTGGCCAAGACGCCCAGAATCATGGACATTGGCGCTCAAATTCCGCATGGCGCATTGCGCGTTTTTGTCATGGGCGAACGAGGTGCCAATCGAGAAGCTGCCTCCCCAGATGACATTCGATCCATGGCCGCCTTGGCCAAAGAAGCCATTTCGGCCGGCGCTCTTGGCTTTACCTCCTCCAGAACATTTGTTCACAGAACAAAACGCGGCGCTGCGGTTCCAACTCTGGGTGCCGATGCGCAGGAGTTAATTACCATTGCGCGTGCCATTGGTGAAACTGGCAAAGGCGTTTTGCAACTCATCTCCGATTGGGACGACATCGACGCTGAATTCAATTTAGTTCGCGACGTCACACGCGCCAGCGGGCGTCCCTTGTCTTACACTCTTTTGCAACATGACTTTTTGCCCGAGCGTTGGCGCGAACTCTTAAGGCGAACCGATGTGGCCAGAAGCGAAGGTATGGACATCAAGGCCCAAGTTGCCTGCCGCGGCATTGGCATGATTCATGGCCTGGAATGCTCTATGCAGCCCTTTTTTCTAACTGCCTCCTACCAAAACGTAGCGCATCTTCCGTTGGCTGAAAGAGTCCGTGAATTAAAAAACCCATTGCTAAGAGAACGAATCTTAAAAGAAGCTTTGATTGCCCCTGATAATCGACGATTGGAAAGCATCACACAACACTTTCACAAGTACTTTCCCATCTATCAAAGCGCCAATTACGAACCGCAACCAGAAGACAGTATTTCAGGCATTGCGGCGCGGCAAGGCTTGCCCGTTGCTGAAGTAGCCTACGACATGATGTTACAAGACGAGGGTCGGCAAAAGTTTTACTTCCCCTTGTACAACTACACAGAAAATAATTTAGATGTAGTCCGCGAAATGATGACGCACCCTGCCACTTTATTGGGATTGGGCGATGCTGGGGCGCATTGCGGTTATATCTGCGACGCCAGTTATCCCACCTACCTCATCAAACACTGGGCTCGCGAAAGAACACGTGGCGCCAAACTACCGATCGAGTTCTTAGTACACGCGCAAACTCAGCGCAATGCTCGTGCCCTAGGTATGTTTGATCGGGGTGCACTGGTCCCAGGCATGAGAGCCGACATCAACCTCATCGACTTTGAAAAATTAGACTTGACCACCCCGCAAGTGGTGCATGATTTGCCGGCGGGTGGCAGACGACTTGTGCAACACGCCAAGGGCTATGTAGCCACGCTGGTCAATGGTCAAGTCGTCATGCAAGCGGGTGAAGCCACGGGGGCCTTGCCCGGCAAATTGGTCAGAAGTGCACAGGCATGACCCATTGCTTTACCGCAAGCAAGAGCTTGACTAAACCGTTGCATTCGCATTGATGGCAGAACCCAGCCCCAAAGCTTGGTTCACACGCGGCATCACCTCGTGGGCCATCAATTCCATTGAGCGTCTGCCCAGCGCAGGGTCCACCAAGTCCATACCTGCGTAAACAATTTCGCCGAACGGGCCAACTTGTTCGCGCAATGTCAGAATTTGTTGCACCACATCTTCCACCGTGCCGGCAATCACCAACTCATCTAGCAATCGGTCCATGGTGACATGGCTGTCGTCTTCGTCCACGTGCTTTTTGAAAATGACATGGCGCTTGGACATCATCATCTTGGTCAGCATTTGGCGGTAGTAATAACGGTAAGGGCTGTTGGCATCTTCGCGGCCATAGCGTTTGGCTGTAGACGCATCGTCACTCACAAAAATGGTACGCGCCACACGCCAGTCGGCAGGGTTGGCTTTTTGCTGAACACTGTTCTTGCCTTCTTGATAGTTGTCCCAATGGCTGTTGAGCCAATGCGACATTAAAAAGTTGGCCGACATAGGATGGAAGTTGCGCTTACCCATTGCAATCACGCCCTTAGAAAACGGCGCCACCACAGTGCCCACAATTTCTGGATAGGGTGTTTGATAAGGCTTCATCAAAATGCCGCGACCAATTTCAGGCACCGAAGTGACTTTGGTTGAAACCTTGAACCGGTTGTTTTCAAAATCAATGTTGTAAGGCGGCTCGCGCTCCCAAATGGCCAAGATCACATCAATGGCTTCAGCAAACAGCTGGTTGCGGTCTTGATCCAAAATGCCCAAGGCTTCTGCATCCGATGCCAAAGCGCCCGGACTGATGCCAAAAATAAATCGCCCTTTGGCCAGATGGTCAAACATGGCCGCTTGTGAGGCCAGCAATGTGGGGTGTGAGTGCGACAGGTTGGAAGTGCCAGAACCGAGCTTGATGTTTTTAGTTTGCGCAATGAGCGTGGCCAAAAATATCAGGCTGTTGGTCACATTTTCAGCTTTGTCCGTGAGGTGCTCGCCCACAAAGGCATCGTAAAACCCCAGTTGGTCGGCATAAATGATGGTCTCTCGGTCCTCATGCAGGGTCTCGGTGGTGTCCCTCTCAAAGGGATGCAGGGGCATGGTGAAATAGCCTAGACGCATGAGCAATTCCTATGAATGGAAGACGAATGTGGAAATGATACAAAAGTTATAGCCAAGGACCAAGACAATTAGTCACAGCCCTGTGAAAGCCCCCCGCCCTCGGCGTTCTGAATGCTAAACTCGATTGGTCACTCTACTCGCAAACCTGGTTATTCTGCTGCATGAAAATTTTTTACGGTTGGCGTATGGTGGGTGCAGCCTGTGGCATTCAGTTTTTGCTGGCTGCCTTCCTCACGCAAGCACTGGGCCTTTACATCGCCGTCCTTTCCGACGAAATGGG
>CALCBL010000233.1 GCA_937897495.1 uncultured Burkholderiales bacterium | reverse complement strand
TGAGAGTTTTCTGTTTCCCGGCTTGCGCTGGCCAAGCGCCTGAACACCAAAATATCGTAGTACGAGGTTAAATCAAAACGCGAAGGAAGTTGGCTATTCAACAAATCAGAGACATGCAGGTCAAGCAGGTTTTGTCCATTCAATTGGTAAAGGGCTTGTTGAACTTGAGCCTGCTCCGTTTGGAAAAAAGTGCGTGAACACGCGACCCACACAAAACCGTTATCAGGCAGCGTTCTGGGCAAGGACAATGCTTCTTGGACGTGTTGTTCTGATACCGTGAAAACGCGCATGTTGGAGCTTGCGGTTGGGGCGATTAGGCCCGTGCTAACAGGCGCGCAGCATCGCGGGCAAAGTAAGTCAAGACACCATCTGCGCCTGCACGCTTAAAAGCCAATAAGCTTTCCATCATGACGCCATCGTGGTCAAGCCAGCCATTTTGGGCGGCCGCTTTGAGCATGGCGTATTCGCCAGAAACTTGGTAGGCAAAAGTGGGCACGCCAAACTCATCTTTCACGCGCCGCACCACGTCCAAATAGGGCATGCCAGGTTTGACCATGACCATGTCGGCACCTTCGGCGATGTCTAGCGCCACTTCGCGCAATGCTTCGTTGGTATTGCCGGGGTCCATTTGGTAAGTTTTTTTGTTGCCCTTGCCAAGATTGGCGGCAGAGCCCACAGCGTCGCGGAAGGGGCCGTAAAAAGAGCTGGCATATTTGGCGCTGTAGGCCATGATTTGCGTGTGCACATGGCCTTTGTTTTCAAGCGCCTGACGAATGGCGCCAATGCGCCCATCCATCATGTCGCTGGGGGCCACCATGTCAACGCCGGCATCGGCTTGCACCATGGCTTGCTTGACCAATTGCGCCAGCGTCAGGTCGTTCAAGATGTAGCCCTCGTCGTCTAGCCAGCCATCTTGTCCGTGGCTGGTGAACGGATCTAAGGCCACGTCGGTCATGATGCCCAGGTCGGGAAAGTTCTTTTTCAGAGCGCGAACCACGGTGGGCACCAAACCCTCTGGGTTCAGTGCTTCGTTGCCATAGGGGTCTTTTAATGCGCTGTCGATGACGGGGAACAGGGCCATCACAGGAATGCCCAACTTGACGCAGTCTTCTGCGACGGGCATTAACAAATCCAAACTCAAGCGCTCGACGCCTGGCATGGAGCCAACGGCTTGGCGTTGATTCTTGCCGTCTAAAACAAAGACGGGATAAATCAGATCATCGGCAGTGAGTTGATGCTCACGAACCAAGCGCCGCGAATAATCGGTGCGACGCAAACGGCGTGGGCGACTTAAGGGGTAGGGGGTGTGTATCAGTGTCATTTGAAAATTGTGCCTGATCTTTGCCCCATTCGGCGCATTTCAAGAGCTTCTTTGGCAAGAAATTTAAGCCCCATCCCGTCAGCGAACTTGTGCCCAATTCACCGACAGGGCTACACTCAGGGCATGCTCTGGATCAAAGCCTTTCACATCATTTTCGTGGCCAGCTGGTTTGCCGGCCTGTTTTATTTGCCTCGAATATTTGTCAATTTGGCCATGGTGCCAGATGACTCTGAGGCCGAGTACGCCAGGCTCTTGCTCATGGCCAGAAAATTATTAAGGTTCACCACCCTGTTGTCGGTGCCGGCCATTGCCTTGGGTGTTTGGCTGTGGTGGGGAGTCGGCATTGGTTGGGGGCCGGGCAATGCTTGGATGCACGCCAAATTGGCCTTGGTGCTCTTGATTGTGGGCTATCACCATTCATGCGGCCGAATTTTGAAAAATTTTGAGGCTCAGCAAAACACGCACAGCCATGTTTGGTTCCGCTGGTTCAATGAGGCGCCCGTCTTGATGTTGGTGGCGGTTGTCATCTTGGTCGTCGTGAAACCTTTTTAACCAACCCAGCAAGATGAAAAAGACAGCGGCATGGCCTTTGGCAGCAATCTATGCCGTGCTGATCATTTACGCCAGTTTGTACCCCTTCCAAAATTGGCGTTCACAAGGGGTCGATTGGACGGCATTTGTGTGGGCACCTTGGCCACGGTATTGGACAGGCTTTGACATTCTTTCTAACGTTTTGGGTTATGCGCCTTTGGGCTTCATCGTGGCTCTGGCACTGCAACGAAGCGCCAGGCACTTGCCAGCCGTGGGTTTGACCTTGGCATTGGGCTCTGCGCTTTCGCTTGGCATGGAAAGCTTGCAGCTCTTTTTGCCAGCACGGGTTCCCTCTAATGTGGATTGGGGCTTGAACAGCGCCGGCACTTTGGCAGGTGCAGGCGCCGCTTGGACCTTGGAGCGATTTGGATTTTTAGACCGATGGAGTCGTTTTAGAGCCAACTGGTTTGCCCCAGATGCACAAGGCTCATTGGTGCTGCTAGCCTTGTGGCCCATCGCATTGCTCTTTCCTGCACCAATTCCGATGGGCTTGGGTCAGGTTTTAGAACGTGCCGAAGATGCATTGGCCTTGCTGTTGCAAGAAACACCCTGGCTAGATTGGTTGCCTGTGCGCGAAGTTGAATTGCAGCCCTTGCTGCCCGCCTATGAAATTGTGTGTGTCAGCCTTGGCCAGTTGCTGCCTTGCCTGCTGGCGTTCAGCTTGATCCGCCACTTGCACCAAAAAGCAGTGGCTTGGTTTGTCTTAACGGGCTGCGGCCTGTTGTTCACAGCCTTGTCTGCAGCTTTGACTTATGGCCCTTCACATGCTTGGGGTTGGTTGAATGAGCCCGTGCAACTGGCGCTGGTACTTGCTGCTGTTGCGGCATGGCCCATGATGTGGCGTCAAGAAAAAACACTTCAAGTTTTGGCTCTGGTCGGGTTGGTTTTACAACTCACCCTGCTCAACAACGCGTCGGCCAACGCTTACTTTTCCTTGACCTTGCAAAATTGGGAGCAAGGTCAGTTCATTCGCTTCCATGGCCTGATTCAGTGGCTGGGGTGGTTATGGCCCTTTGCGTTGCTGGTTTATTTGATGCGCTGTTTGTCTGCGGCGCGCCCCACTAAAATGCAAGCATGAGTGAATCTAAACCCGCCCCATCAGATGCCGTGCAATCGACATCACCTGCCAAGCCTTATTACGAGCGCCATATCTTTTTCTGCTTGAATGAAAGAAAAAGTGGTGAAGCTTGTTGCTCACAGCAAGGCGCCCAAGCTGCCTTTGACCATTGCAAAGCGCGCATCAAGAGTCTGGGACTTTCTGCCCCAGGTCAAGTGCGGGTGAACAAAGCAGGATGCCTAGACCGTTGTGCCGGAGGGCCGGTTGCCGTGGTGTACCCAGAGGGAACTTGGTACAGCTTTGTCGACAACGCTGACATCGATGAAATCGTTGAAAGCCACTTAAAGAATGGGCAACCCGTCACCCGATTGATCACGCCTCCTGAAGTTGGGCGCTGATGAATTCCGCAACGCAGAACATGCAACTTCAAGGCCCTTCAGGTCTTTTGGAGGGCTTGTGTGACCTGCCAGAGGGCGGTGTTTTTCAAGGGACGGTGGTCATTGCTCACCCGCATCCTTTGTTTGGCGGCACGATGCAAAACAAAGTGGTTCAAACCCTGGCCAAGGCCTTTGCTCAAAATGGCTGGCGCGCCATTCGTTTTAATTTTCGAGGTGTGGGTGCAAGTGAAGGCGCCTACGACGAAGGCCGCGGTGAAGTTGACGACCTGATGAGCGTGATCCAGGCCACTTGTGAAACGGCGCAGCCGATGGCCCTGGCTGGATTTTCATTTGGCGCTTTCGTGACCAGTCATGCTGTTACCCGCCTATCGCCCGCCAACAAGCTCGAAAAACTGGTCCTCGTCGGTACCGCTGCTTCCCGTTTTCAAGTGGCACCCGTGCCGACTGAGTTGCACGATAAAACCTTGGTCTTGCACGGCGAAGTGGACGACACCGTGCCTTTGGCCAGCGTGCTAGATTGGGCTCGGCCGCAGTCTTTGCCGGTCACGGTCATACCCGGGGTTGAACATTTCTTTCACGGACAGTTGCCCTTGCTTCGTAACCTGGTCAGCCGCCACTTGCGGACTTGATTGCTAAAAAATCCCAACATGACATTGTTATTTTCTAAATTTTGCCGAAGCGCCATCAGGCCCTTGCTTGCTTTCACTTTTTTGTCGTTCACTTTTGCTTGGGCGCCCTTGCAAGCGCATGCTCAGAGCGCTGCGCCTGAGGCGCCAGAAATTGCGGCGAAGGCGTATTTGTTGCTCGATGTGACGGCCAATCAAATCTTGGCCTCGCGCGACTTAGACATGCCCGTCGAGCCGGCTTCTCTCACCAAACTCATGAGCGCTTATTTGGTGTTTGATGCCTTGAAGTCGAAAAAAATCGACATGAAACAAACATTGAGCGTGAGCGAACGCGCTTGGAAAATGCCAGGCTCGCGCATGTTCATTGACCCCAAAATGAAGGTGCCGGTTGAGGACTTGATTAAAGGCATGATTGTTCAATCGGGCAATGACGCCACCATGGCACTGGCCGAGGGCGTGGGCGGCACGGCCGAACGCTTCGTTCAGATGATGAACGAGCAGGCCAAGGTGCTGGGGATGAACAGCACCAGTTACAAAAACCCTGAAGGCTTGACCGAAGCGGGACACACCACCACAGCGCGCGACTTGGCCACCTTGTCCATGCGTTTGTTGAATGACTTTCCTGAATATGTCGGGACATACGCCATTAAAAAATACCGTTACCCAGGCACGCCTGCTGCCAATGACAGCAACCGCAATTTGCTGCTTTTCAAAGACCCCACTGTGGATGGTTTGAAAACCGGCCATACAAACGCGGCGGGCTATTGTTTGGTGGCAACGGCCAAACGTGATTTTCCCAATGTGGGCTCGCGCCGTTTGATGGCCATTGTGCTTGGCACCAGCAGTGAAATTGCACGGGCCAATGAAGCTCAAAAACTGCTCAACTGGGGCTACACCGCTTTTGAAGCGGTGAAATTGTTTGACGCCGGCCAAGCGGTGGCTACGCCTGCTATTTGGAAAGGCAAGGCTTCCACAGTCAAATTGGGTCGCGCCGATGCGCTTGTGGTGGCCGTTCCAACAGGCGCTGCTGCTCAAATCAAAACGCAATTGGCCCGCCCAGACCCTTTGGTGGCGCCAGTCACCAAAGGCCAGACCATCGGCAGCCTCAAAGTATTCCGAGGCGAGCAACTGTGGGTTGAGATGCCTTTGCAGGCCTTGGACGCTGTAGAGCAGGCGGGCGTGTTAGGCCGTGCTTGGGATGCTTTGCGTTTATGGATCAAGTAAGAAAAGTTGGTACTTGCAAACTTTGATCTAGAAGGTCCGGCAGAATATTATTTTGCCTTGTTCATGTTCCAGCGCTATACTAGAAGGCTTTTCCGCATTTGGAGCGGAGAAGATTCTTTTGTTCATTCCAAACGTTTAGGGACGTTTTTTTAAATGCCAACCATCAATCAATTGGTGCGTCAGGGGCGCGAGGTCGAAAAGACCAAGTCAAAAAGCCCTGCGATGCAAAACTCTCCGCAGCGCCGCGGTGTGTGCACACGTGTGTACACCACGACGCCTAAAAAACCTAACTCTGCTCTGCGTAAAGTTGCCAAAGTGCGCTTGACCAATGGCTTCGAGGTGATCTCCTACATCGGTGGTGAAGGCCACAATTTGCAGGAACACTCCGTGGTGTTGGTACGTGGTGGTCGTGTGAAAGACTTGCCTGGTGTGCGTTATCACATCGTGCGGGGTTCACTCGATTTGCAAGGTGTCAAAGACCGCAAGCAATCGCGTTCTAAATATGGCGCTAAGCGCCCGAAGAAAGCTTAAGTTAGCTTTCAAAAAAAGGTGTTGCTCTGGTTTTTAGACGAGCCAGTTCAACGAAGTGACTCCATGTTGGAGTCGAGTAAGTGCAAGTTCAAAATGAATTTGCAGGGTGTCTGGATCGGACGTCCAGCCATCAAACTGAAGCAAAGAGGTGAAATATGCCACGTCGTCGTGAAGTCCCTAAACGTGAAATCCTGCCGGATCCCAAGTTCGGTAATGTCGAGCTTTCCAAATTCATGAATGTGATCATGGAAGGCGGCAAAAAAGCGGTTGCCGAGCGCATCATTTACGGTGCCTTGGAAAACATGGAAAAGAAAACTGGCAAAGACCCAGTCGAGCTTTTCTCAATCGCCATCAACAACGTCAAGCCCATGGTGGAAGTTAAATCCCGCCGCGTGGGTGGTGCCAACTACCAAGTGCCCGTTGAAGTTCGCCCTATCCGTCGCTTGGCTTTGTCCATGCGTTGGATCAAAGAAGCGGCCCGCAAGCGTGGTGAAAAATCCATGGCTTTGCGTTTGGCCAACGAGTTGCTCGAGGCCAATGAAGGCCGCGGCGGCGCGATGAAAAAGCGTGATGAAGTGCACCGTATGGCTGAAGCCAACAAAGCCTTCTCACACTTCCGCTTCTAAATTCCAGAGGTTGTCACGTGGCCTCAAGCCGCGTTGCCAACCGACCGCAAAGCCCTGTAGAGACCCTGCAGGGCATTTGTATTTTTTGTTTTAACTGAATTCCAAGAGGTTGATCATGGCTCGCATAACTCCCATCGAGCGTTATCGCAATATCGGTATTTCCGCGCACATTGACGCAGGAAAAACCACCACCACCGAGCGTATTCTTTTTTACACCGGTGTGAATCACAAAATTGGTGAAGTGCATGATGGCGCCGCCACCATGGACTGGATGGAGCAAGAGCAAGAGCGTGGCATCACGATCACTTCTGCTGCGACCACTTGTTTTTGGAAGGGCATGGACGGCTCTTATGAAGACCACCGCATCAACATCATTGATACGCCCGGCCACGTTGACTTCACCATTGAAGTTGAGCGCTCTATGCGCGTGCTCGACGGCGCTTGCATGGTTTACTGTGCTGTAGGCGGCGTGCAACCACAGTCTGAAACTGTGTGGCGTCAAGCTAACAAATACAAGGTTCCTCGTTTGGCCTTCGTGAACAAGATGGACCGCACAGGTGCCAACTTCTTCAAAGTGGTTGAGCAAATGAAGTTGCGCTTGAAAGCCAACCCAGTGCCCATCGTGATCCCTATCGGCGCTGAAGAAAACTTCACTGGCGTGGTCGATCTGCGCAAAATGAAAGCCATCATCTGGGACGAAGCGTCTCAGGGCATGAAGTTCACCTTCGAAGAAATTCCCGCCAACTTGGTGGAATTGGCCAAAGAGTGGCGCGAGAAGATGGTTGAAGCGGCAGCTGAAGCTTCTGAAGAATTCATGAACAAGTACCTTGAAGAAGGTGACTTGACGGAAGAAGAAATCACGGCTGGTTTGCGCATTCGCACCATCAACAGCGAAATTCAGCCCATGTTGTGCGGCACCGCCTTCAAGAACAAAGGCGTTCAGCGCATGCTCGACGCGGTCTTGGACCTGATGCCTTCACCATTGGACGTGAAAGCCATCAAAGGTTTCGACGAAGACGAAAAAGAAATCACGCGCAAGGCCGACGACAACGAAAAATTCGCTGCATTGGCTTTCAAATTGATGACCGACCCCTTTGTGGGCCAGCTCACTTTCGTGCGCGTTTACTCGGGCGTTCTGAAAAAGGGCGACACCGTTTACAACGCGGTGCGCGGCAAGAAAGAGCGTATCGGCCGTATTGTGCAGATGCACGCCAACAACCGTGAAGAAGTTGACGAAATCCGTGCCGGCGACATCGCTGCTTGCGTGGGTTTGAAAGACGTCACCACGGGCGAAACTTTGTGCGACCCCAACGCGGTCATCACATTGGAGCGCATGGTGTTCCCCGACTCCGTCATTCGCCAAGCTGTCGAACCTAAGACCAAAGCCGACCAAGAAAAAATGGGCATGGCGCTGTCACGTTTGGCTGCTGAAGATCCATCATTCCGCGTGCAGACTGACGAAGAGTCAGGCCAGACCATCATTGGCGGTCAAGGCGAATTGCACCTCGAAATCATTGTCGACCGCATGAAGCGTGAGTTTGGCGTTGAAGCCAACGTGGGCAAGCCCCAAGTGGCTTACCGCGAAACCATTCGCAAAACGGTTGAAGAAGCCGAAGGCAAGTTCGTGCGTCAGTCTGGCGGTAAAGGTCAGTACGGTCACGTGGTCTTGAAGGTCGAGCCCCAAGAAGCCGGCAAAGGTTTTGAATTCGTCGACGCCATCAAGGGCGGTGTGGTTCCTCGTGAATACATCCCTGCGGTAGAAAAAGGCGTGATTGAAGCTTTGAGCCAAGGCGTGTTGGCGGGCTACCCCGTGGTCGACGTCAAAGTCACATTGCACTTCGGTTCCTACCACGACGTTGACTCCAACGAAATGGCTTTCAAAATGGCCGCCATCTTTGGTTTCAAAGACGGTTGCCGCAAAGCCAGCCCCGTCATCTTGGAACCCATGATGGCTGTTGAAGTTGAAACACCTGAAGACTACGCCGGTAACGTGATGGGCGATTTGTCCTCACGCCGCGGCATGGTGCAGGGCATGGACGACATGGTCGGCGGTGGCAAAGCCATCAAAGCCGAAGTGCCATTGTCTGAAATGTTCGGCTACTCCACCACATTGCGCTCCATGTCACAAGGCCGCGCCACGTACACGATGGAATTCAAGCACTACGCTGAAGCGCCTCGTAACGTTGCTGAAGCTATTGTGGCGTCGAGGGCAAAATAAATAACTTGCGGGACTGATCAAGCTGCGAAGCAGTTTGCTCTGTCCCCAACTGATCAATCTTCCTTAGCAGGATAGAAAAAAGATAAACCTGTCTGCGATCCAGTGCCACGCTGTCCCCGTGCGGTGTGAACAAGCAATTGGATGCAAACATAAAACCACAACACGGGCATTGTTCTTTGGAGAATTGAAATGGCAAAAGAGAAATTTGAGCGGACAAAACCGCACGTCAACGTTGGCACGATTGGTCACGTTGACCATGGCAAGACAACCTTGACAGCTGCTATCACCACGGTGTTGGCGGCCAAGTTTGGTGGTTCTGCAAAAGCGTACGACCAAA
>CALCBL010000232.1 GCA_937897495.1 uncultured Burkholderiales bacterium | reverse complement strand
GACGGAAGGTGTGCATCGCTATGTTGCAGCTGTACAAGATTGGTACAGTGCTTACTGAAGCCCACCCTTGAGTGCATCAGGCACGGGCAAGGGCATGACCTCAATGCCCTCCTCGAGTAAATCTTGCGTCTCTTCCATCGAGGCTTGACCCCGAATATTGCGCTCTTCAGATTCACCATAGTGCATCTTGCGTGCTTCTTCTGCAAAGTTTTGCCCCACGTCCTCTGTGTTGGCAATAACGTGCTTGACCATCTTCATCCAGGCCTCTTGCACCATCTGCACCGTTTCAGGATGCACCTGCGCCAAGCTGGCAGCAGCGGCCGCTGCAGCTTGAGTTGTCACGGCAGGTAAATGAGGAGAAGGTGCCGCAGTTGTAGCACCAGCATTTGCAGAAACTTCTTCCGTTTGGATCTCTGGCTTTGAATTTCGCGGCTCAGCAGCTCCTAAGTTCAAGCGAGGTGCAGAGGGCAATTTGCGCACTTGCGTATTGGCACACAGCGGGCAAGCCACCAAGTCCCTTTCGCGTTGCGACTGATAATCTTCTTCAGAGCCAAACCAGCCTTCAAAATTGTGCATGCCAGCGCACTGAAGGTTAAGGACTTTCATGCAGGATTTGTGCCCCTGTTCAATTGGCCAACATCTGGGACACTGATTGTGCGCACAGTGACATCAAAGCGCCGGGCACAATGCCCAGAATCAAAACCAAAAAGCCATTGAGTGACAAAACAATGCGAACATCTGCATCAGCTGTCACGGTAGTGGCAGTGACAGCCTCATCAAAATACATGACCTTGACAACGCGCAAATAATAGAAAGCACCGATGAGCGACATGAACACAGCAAAAACTGCCAATGCAATGTCTGCCGTATGGCCAGATGCGACCAGCGCTTGCAAGACAGACAACTTTGCATAGAAGCCAACCATAGGTGGAATGCCAGCCAAAGAGAACATGCAGATGGCCATGACGCCTGCATACAAAGGGCTGCGGTTGTTCAAGCCAGCCAGATCGGTAATTTCTTCGCTCTCAAAACCTTGACGGGCTAACAACAAGATAATGCCAAATGTTGCCAAGGTGGTAAGGACATAACCTACGACATAGAACATGGCCGAGCTGTAGGCGTTGGCTCCCATGGCCGCATTGCCACTGACCACGCCAGACATCAAACCAATCAGCACGAAACCCATTTGGGCAATGGTGGAATAAGCCAGCATGCGCTTCAGGTTGGTTTGTGCAATGGCCGCTAAGTTACCCACCAACAATGAGGCAATGGCCAAGAGGGCCAACATTTGCTGCCAATCGATGGCCATCGGCAACAAGCCCTCTACCAACAAACGAATGGTGATGGCAAATGCCGCGAACTTAGGCGCCCCTGCAATCATGAGGGTAGCCGCTGTTGGGGCACCTTGGTAAACATCGGGTACCCACATGTGGAAAGGCACCACACCCAGCTTGAATGCCAAACCAGACACCACAAACACCAAACCAAACACCAACACTTGGTGTTTGACTTGGCCGCTGGCAATGACTTTGAAAACAGTGGCCAAGTCCAAAGAACCTGTCGCACCATAAAGCATGGACATGCCATACAACAAGAAGCCAGAAGCCATGGCACATAGGACAAAGTACTTCATGGCCGCCTCAGTGGCCTGAGCGTTGTCGCGGCGCAGTGCCACCAAGGCATAGCTAGACAAAGTGAGCAGTTCAAGTCCCAAATACAAAACCAAAAAGTTTTGGCCTGAAATCATGACACTCATGCCCAGCAATGCAAACACAGACAAGCTGAAAATTTCACCCCCGCGCAACATGTCGCGATCGGCGGCGTAAGGTCTTGCGTACACCAAGGTCACCATGACGGCGATGGTGGCGAAACACTTGAGCCAATGGCCCATCGGGTCACTGACCACCAAACGACCAAAGCCATAAAGCGTGTGACCTGAATCGGCGTAGAGGGCATGCAGCAGTGCCACGCCACCAAGAGACACCAAACTTAAAACATAAGTCACAGTGCGCTTAGGGCTTGTGACCAGCAGGTCTACCAGCGCAATGACGCAGGCCATGACCAGCAACACGATTTCCGGGTAAACCGTCATCCAGCTGGTTGAGTCAATCATGTCTATTCTCTCTATCTTAAAGTTTCAGCTGACCACAAGCGATCAAGGCAATTTGGAAGCAGCGACATGCTCCAACAAATTGGCCACAGAGACTTCCATCACATCGGTGAAGGGTTTAGGGTACAAGCCCATGTAAAGCACCGCAATGGCCAGCAAGGCCATGACTGTGAACTCTCGTGCATTGATGTCTGTGAGTTCTTTCACATCGTCGTTGGTGACCGGCCCCAAGTAAACGCGCTTGAACATCCACAGGGTGTAAGCAGCGCCAAAGATCAAGGCAGAGGCGGCCAACATGCCCACCACGAAGTCAAATTTGACAGCGCCCAAAATGACCATCCACTCACCCACAAATCCTGCCGTGCCTGGCAAACCGCAGTTGGCCATGGCGAACAGCAATGCGAAAGCTGCAAACTTGGGCATGGTGTTAACCACACCGCCGTAGCTTGAAATTTCTCGGGAGTGAACACGGTCATAGAGCACGCCAATTGACAAGAACATGCCCGCCGACACAAAACCGTGCGCAATCATTTGCACCAAGCCACCCGACACGCCCAGCGGGTTGAAGATGAAGAAGCCCAAGGTGACGAAGCCCATGTGCGCCACGGATGAATACGCCACCAGTTTTTTCATGTCTTGCTGCACCATGGCCACCAAGCCCACATAGATCACGGCCACCAAGGACAACACAATCATGAAGGTGCCCCATTCGTGCGCTGCATCGGGTGCAATGGGCATAGAAAAACGCAAGAAACCGTAGGCACCCAGCTTCAACATGATGGCCGCCAGCACAGCAGAGCCGCCTGTAGGCGCTTCAACGTGCACATCGGGCAACCAAGTATGAACGGGCCACATCGGCACCTTGACCGCAAAGGCTGCAAAGAATGCAAAGAACAAAAAGTTTTGTGCTGTGGCAGACAAAGGCAGTTCATGCCAAGTTGCAATGTCAAAACTGCCGCCCGATTGGATGTACAAGAAGATCAATGCGATCAAGGTCAGGAGAGAGCCCAACAAGGTGTACAAGAAAAACTTAAAGGCTGCATAGATCTTGTTGGGGCCGCCCCAAATACCAATGATCAAGTACATGGGAATTAGCGTGGCCTCAAAGAACACGTAGAACAACAAGCCGTCTAAGGCTGAGAACACGCCAATCATCAACCCAGACAGGATTAAGAAAGCGGCCATGTATTGGTTGACTTTGCGTGTAATGACTTCCCAACCCGCAATGATCACAACCACATTGATGAAGGCCGTCAGAATGATGAGCCACAAAGAGATGCCGTCCACACCCAAGTGGTAGTTCACATTGAAACGTTCAATCCAAGAGGCTTTTTCGACAAACTGCATGTCAGCGGTATCGAGTTTGAAACCCGCATACAAAGGCAGCGTGACCAAAAGACTCACAACGGCGCCGACCAGCGACAACCAGCGCACAGATTGCGCTTGTTCATCACGGCCCAAGGCCAATAAAACAATGCCGAACGCAATAGGCGTCCAAATGGCAAGGCTCAACATTCCCATTTTGTAAATCCTTATTTGTTGAGCCAGACGAAGTACGTCATGAGCAAAAAGATACCCAAGATCATGACCAAGGCGTAGTGGTACAGATAACCCGTTTGCAACTTGCGCGTCCAGTTAGAGACCATGCCCACCAACTTCCAAGAGCCATTCACAAGCCAACCGTCGATCAAGGTGCGATCACCGACTTTCCACAGACCATTGCCCAAGGCACGTGCGCCGCGCGCCAAAATGTTTTCATTGATCCAGTCCATGTAGTACTTGTTCTCAAGCAGAACCACCAAGGGACGCAAGGCACGGCCAATGGCAGCAGGCACGGCAGGGTTGATCAAGTACATGTACCAAGCCACAACCACACCCGCCAAAGCAAGCCAAAACGGTGCTGTGCTGACTGCGTGCAAAGCCATGGCCACAGGGCCATGGAAGGCATCAGCCAATGTTTTCATGCCTGCGTGCTTTTCAGCATCGATGAAGATGGCATCTTTGAAGAACTCGCCAAACAGCATGGGTTGGATGGTCATGAAACCAATGACCACCGACGGAATGGCCAACAAAATCAGAGGCACAGTGACCACCCAAGGCGACTCGTGAGGGCTGTGACTTTCGTGGTCATCGTGGTGATCACCATGGTGTGCATCGGGGTTCTGGTCGTAGCGCTCTTTGCCATGGAACACCAAGAAGTACATGCGGAAAGAATAGAAGGCCGTGACAAATACGCCAGCCAACACTGCAAAGTTGGCAAAGCCAGCAGCAGCCAAGTTGCTTTCGTGCACAGCTTCAATGATGCTGTCTTTGGAGTAGAAACCTGAGAATAAAGGCGTGCCGATTAAAGCCAAAGAACCCAGCAAGGAAGTGATCCAAGTGATGGGCATGTACTTGCGCACGGCGCCCATGTAACGAATGTCTTGGTTGTGGTGCATGCCCATAATGACCGAGCCGGCACCTAAGAACAGCAGGGCTTTGAAGAAGGCGTGGGTCATGAGGTGGAACACAGCCACCGAATAGGCTGATGCACCCAATGCCACTGTCATGTAGCCTAATTGAGACAAGGTGGAATAAGCCACCACCCGCTTGATGTCATTTTGGATGATGCCCAAGAAGCCCATGAACAAGGCCGTGATGGCACCAATGATCATGATGAAATTCAAGGCAGTTTCAGACAACTCGAACAAAGGTGACATGCGGGCCACCATGAAAATACCTGCAGTGACCATGGTGGCTGCGTGGATCAAAGCTGAAATGGGTGTGGGGCCTTCCATGGAGTCTGGCAGCCACACATGCAAAGGAAACTGAGCTGACTTGCCCATGGCACCAATGAACAAGCAAATACAAATGACCGTGATCAACATCCACGAAGTGCCAGGCAATGTAAGGGCACTGAGGTCTGCTGCTTGGGCAAATGCTTCTGTGTAATTCAGGGTGCCCGTGTAGGCGGCAATGAGGCCAATGCCCAAGATAAAGCCAAAGTCGCCCACCCGATTCACCAAGAAGGCTTTCATGTTGGCAAAAATGGCGGTGGGTTTGTTGTACCAAAAACCGATGAGCAGGTAAGACACCAAGCCCACAGCTTCCCAGCCAAAAAACAACTGCAACATGTTGTTGCTCATCACAAGCATCAGCATGGAAAAAGTGAACAAAGAGATGTAGGCAAAAAACCGGTTGTAGCCTTCGTCTTCATCCATGTAGCCAATGGTGTAGATGTGAACCATGAGCGACACAAAGGTGACGACGCACATCATCATGGCGGTCAGGCCATCGACCATGAAACCCACCTCCATTTTGAGGTCGCCCACAGTCATCCAGGTGTAAAGAGTTTCGTTGAAGCGCGCGCCATCGATGGCCACACTCTTCAAAGTAGAGGCTGACAAAATGAATGCAATGAGCACACCCAAAATAGTGAGCGTGTGCGTGAGGCGGCGACCGATCCAGTTGCCACCAAATTGCGTCCCTAAAATGCCTGCCAATAAAGCGCCCACCAAGGGGGCCATAGGCACTGCAAGCAGCGTCGTTGCGTTGAGGGTTTGGCTCATGTTCTTTTAACCTCTTAACCCTTGAGCGAATCTAGTTCATCCACATTGATGCTGTTCATGTTGCGGAACAAAAGCACCAAGATGGCCA
>CALCBL010000231.1 GCA_937897495.1 uncultured Burkholderiales bacterium | reverse complement strand
AAGTTGTATTTGATTTTTCATTGGTTAAGCAAACATCGCCAGCTTGAACTGGCTCGAATCTAAAGGAGACAAAACCATGGTTCATTATTTCAAAACCCTTTTGGGTTTCGCGGTCATCGGTAGCTTGCATCTTTCAGGCTGGGCTCAAAGCGATTGGCCCAAAGCCAAGCCTGTCACGCTGGTCGTTGCTTTTGCGCCGGGTGCTTCTACAGACATCGTGGCAAGGTCACTTACTCAAAAGCTGAATGAACTCACTGGCGGTAATTTCATTGTAGAAAACAAAGGCGGAGCTGGTGGCAATATTGCAACCAGTCAAGTCAAACGTTCAACACCCGATGGCTACACCATCTTGGTTCACAGCGTGGCCTTTGCAGTCAATCCGTCCTTGTATGCAGATGCAGGTTACGACGCCCTGAAAGACTTTGTACCCGTTGCGCTGGGCCCTAAGACACCCAATATCTTTACCGTCAACACCAGTGTGGCTGCTAAAACATTGCCCGAGTTGGTTGAAGCCGCCAAGAAGGCACCTTTCAACTATGCATCCTCTGGCATTGGCACCACCACGCATCTTTCTATGGAGCGACTCAAAACAGCTGCCAAAATTGACATTGTGCATGTGCCCTATCAGCCTGCCGCTGCCATCAATGCCGTTGTAGCAGGGCATACCCAAATTGCATCGACCTCCATGCCGCCTGCAGTGCCCATGATCAAAAGTGGCAAGCTCAAAGCCTTGGCCGTCACAAGTGCCACGCGCTCACCGCTGCTGCCCGATGTGCCGTCTATCACTGAGTTTGGTTACAAAGAATTTGACGACTACACCTGGTTTGGTTTCATGGCACCTGCAGGCACACCACCCGATGTGGTCAATAAACTCAATGTGGCCCTGAACCGAGCCATGGCATCTGCCGATGTTGTAGAGCGTTTTGCCCAACTGGGTATGGCCAGCAGCCCCAACACCACCATCGAGTTCAATAACTTCTTAAAAGCAGAAGTGCCTAAGTGGGCTGCTGTGGTTAAGAGCTCTGGCGCCAAAGTCGATTAAATTCAAGGCGCTATTTTTCACCAAAGTGAAGCGGCAAGCCCACATAGTTTTCAGCCATGGTGCGTGAACCGGCTTCACTGTGAATGAGATAGTTCAATTCAGCTTCTTGAAACCGCTGCCCCATTTCGCCTTGCTCGGGGAAATGGTGCATCAGGCTGGTGAACCACCAAGAGAATCGCTCTGCGCGCCAGATACGCGCTAGGCATCGTGTGGAATAGTGGTCAATGCCTGCATGCGATTTCTCAAGGCATGCTTCAATGAGTGCGTCTGACAAATACTTCACATCGGTGGCTGCCAAATTCAAACCTTTGGCACCTGTGGGCGGCACAATGTGCGCCGCATCGCCTGCTAAAAACAAAGTACCAAAGCGCATCGGCTCGGTGACAAAACTGCGAAGCGGCGCAATGCTTTTTTCAATGCTCGGTCCTGTGACCAAATGCTCGCGTGCTTCCGGGTCTAAGCGAAGCCGCAGTTCTTGCCAGAATGCATCATCAGACCATTGCTCAACTTTATCGGTTAAGGGTACCTGTAAGTAATAGCGACTGCGTGTTGTGCTGCGCTGTGAGCACAAGGCGAAGCCGCGAGTGCTGTTGACATAAATAAGTTCTTCATGCACAGGCGGCGTATCTGATAGCACGCCCAACCAGCCAAAGGGGTACACCTTTTCAAACTCTTGAATGGACTTGCTAGGCACACTGGCGCGGCAAACACCATGAAAGCCATCGCAGCCTGCAATGAAATCACACGTGATGGTGTGCCGCTGACCCTCTTTTTCATAAGAGACACTGGGATGGTCAGAATCGAAATCGTGAATTTGAACATCATTGGCTTCATAAATGGTGGGCAGCCCTGCCGCTTGGCGTGCGTCCATCAAATCGCGGGTGACTTCTGTTTGGCCATAAACCATGACCTTCTGGCCGCCCGCCAAAGCCTCCAAATTGATGCGATGACGCTCGCCTTTGAACAGCAAGTCAAACCCCGTGTGAACCAGGCCCTCTTTCTTCAAGCGTTGATCGACTCCGGCTTGCGCCAAAATATCCAAGGTCACTTGCTCTAAAACGCCCGCCCTAATGCGGCTGAGCACATACTCAGGACTTTGACGCTCGACTATCACGGCATCGACACCCGCTTTAAAAAGAATTTGCCCTAGCAACAAACCAGAAGGGCCTGCACCCACAATCACGACCTGAGTTCGCATCACTGATTCCAATATTTATTTGCCAGCAATGGCGATCAGTTCCACTTCAAATTGAAGTGTGGCATTGGGCGGAATGACGCCGCCGGCACCTCGGGCACCATAGGCAATGTTCGGTGGGCAGGTCAATTTGGCCTTGCCACCGATTTTCATCAATTGCACGCCTTCGGTCCAGCATGGGATGACACCATTGAGGGGAAAATCAATGGCCTGATTGCGCTTGTAGGAGCTGTCAAATTCTTTGCCATCGGGAAAGGTGCCGCGGTAGTGCACCTTGACTTTGTCTGTGGCAATCGGACTGGCACCCTGGCCTTCTTGAAGAGATCGAAACACCAAGCCTGAAGCAGTGACTTTTGCGCCAGGCTCTTTCGCTGCTGATTGTGCAAAATCGTTTTGCGCCCATACAGTCGACATTGAACAGGCGCACAGACCTAACGCAATTAAAAAACGTTGAGTTAAGTTCAAGTTACATTTTCTCATTTTGACTTCCGATCATGTTTAAATCACTTCACTTCAAATACCAAACAAGTTGTCGTGGCATGTGCATACAAAGTGCCATCTGGCCCTAGCAACTTAGCTTCTGCAGTGGCCAATTGCCGGCCACAGTGAAGCACATTGGCAATGGCCCGCACGCGTTCAACCTTAGGCGATAAAGCGCGCACCATGTTCACACTTAACTCCGCTGTGGTGTACGCACGACCCACTGGCATTTTGGTGTGAACGGCACAGCCCAAAGCAGAGTCTAGCAAGGTTGCAATCCACCCACCATGAATGGTGCCCAAGGGGTTGAAAAACGCCGGCTTAGGCGTTCCCTGAAAAATAGTTTGACCTTCTTCAATATGAATCAAACAAAAGTTCATCGTCTTGCCAATCGGTGCAGCCGGCAATTCACCTCGCAAAATGGCCTGCATCATTTCCAGGCCAGTTTTACCAGCAATTTGATCTCGACTGGCAACACCATCGCCAGGCCCTGCTGCAAAAATAGCCATCGCTTTAGCTTCTTCGGCCAGCCAAGTGTCAAGCGTTTTTGTCATTGTGCGAAGTCCTTATTTTTTAAGATTTGATCTGGTGGTTTTGAATCAACATAGATGTTGATGTTGAAAGCAGGAAAGTATAAGTGTTAAAAAAACCCCGACCGCAAAATGCGATCGGGGTTTTTTATTGAAAGGATACAAGTTTGCAAGACTGATCTTGCAAACTATTTACCTTTAGTGCATTGCGGTACCTTGTGAGGTAGAACCGTCAAAGCTAGGGAAACGCACGTTCTCTACGAGGTCCTGAACTTCTTGGTCAGGTGCCTTGGTGAGCAGCGACACAATGATGATCACTGCAAAGCCCAGTGGCACGCCAAAGATACCAGCAGAGATAGGCGCAATGTCCCACCATGTGTTGGCCTTCAGAATTTCAGGTGTGAGTGAACCATTGTGGAACAAGCCGTACATCCAAGGATGTGTCTTGGTCATGTAATAGAACGAAATGCCCAAACCAGCCATCATGCCCAAAGAAGCGCCCCACTTGTTGGCACGCTTCCAGAAGATGCCAAGGGTCAACGCTGGGAAGAAGGCTGCTGCAGCAAACGAGAAAGCCGCAGACACCAAGAACAGAATGTCAGCCATCTTCAAGGATGCGACATACGCAGCAGCCAAGGCAACGAACACCAAAATCACTTTGGAGAGCGCCACGCGACGGCTAGCAGATGCATTGGGGTCGATCACTTTGTAGTACAGATCGTGAGACAAAGCATTGGCAATGGTCAACAGCAAGCCATCGGCAGTAGACAAGGCCGCAGCCAAACCACCGGCAGCAACCAAACCAGAAATCACGAACGGCAAGCCGCCAATTTCAGGTGTGGCCAACACCACAATGTCACCGCCCAAGCGGATTTCTGCCAACTGTAAGATGCCATCTTTGTTGATGTCAGACACGGACATCAAAGTGGGATCCACCACATTCCATCGTGCGATCCATCCCGGCAACTGATCTATCGGTGTACCGACCAGTAGCGTGTAGATATCGAACTTCACCAACACCGCCAGAGCAGGCGCCGTGAAGTACAACAGCGAAATGAAGAACAAAGACCATGCCACTGACTCACGTGCTTCACGCACCGAGGGAACGGTGTAGAAGCGCATCAGAATGTGCGGCAAAGCGGCCGTACCAATCATCAAACAGAAGACCAACGCCAAGAAGTTCTTGCGAGAAATATCTCTGGCTGCATCATCTTTGCCAGGGAATGGCTCAGCATGACGCAAGGGTGGCGCTGCACGTGCCGTATTGGTCGTGCGGGCAGCGGTGTAAGCAGCCTTGGCAGCAGCTTCATCTTTGGGCAAAGCAGCAACAGCAGCTGTAGCAGCCTTGATTTCAGCTTCTGGTGCGTTAGCAGCTTTCAGTTCTTCCAGCTTTTTGGTAGCGGCTTCTTTGTCAGCTGCAAAGGCTGCAGGAACATCTTTTAGTTTTTCAGCGGCTGCATCAGCGCGAGCTTTGAAGATACCGCGAACTTCCAGTTCTTTGGGATCTTTCAGCAACTGCTCTTCTTTGGCAGTCACTTTTTCAAGCAGATAGCCGTAAGCGATTTGGGGCACAGGGTTGCTGGTGTGTTTCACCGACAGCCAGACAA
>CALCBL010000230.1 GCA_937897495.1 uncultured Burkholderiales bacterium | reverse complement strand
AAAACATCGATTGGTTTGTGACCGTGGTCAAGTCCATGGGTGAAGCCAAAGGGCTTCAATACTTTCGCGACTTGGCCAGCAGCAATGGCATTTCTGTGCGCAAGGGCCATACCAACTTAACCAACATGGTGGCAGCCGGTGAAGTGCCCATGGCGCTCACGGTTTACAACTACATGCCCGAGCAGTTGAAGAAAAAAGGCGCACCCATCGATTGGTTGGTGCTTCAGCCTGCGGTGGTTCGGGGCAACGCAGTGGGCGTCATGAAGAACGCCAAAAACCCAGCCGCCGCTGCATTGTTCATGGATTATTTGTTGGGAGAAGGCCAGCAAGCTTATGCCGATTTGGCCTACTTGCCTGCCAACACCAAAATTGCGTCATCCCTGCGCAACTACAAAATGATGGTGGTCGACCAGCAAGAAAGTTTGGACGGCCGCGATAAATGGCGCAAGCTTTACGATGAGATCATCATTCGCGGCTCAAAACCATGAGTGCCTCGCAAGCCACTGCAGATGGCGCAGTGCCAATGTCCAAGCTGGACATTCGCAACATGGGGCTCATTACCTTGGGCCATTCGCTCACGCATTGGTACCCCGCCACGTTTTTCATGTTGTTGCCACTCATTGGCAATGAAATGGGGCTGAACTACAGCCAAATTGGCTTCATCATGACGTGCCAATATGCTGCGGGTGCACTTTCAAATGTCCCCGGCGGCATGCTGGTGGACGTGTGGGGTAAGAAGGGCCAACTGATGGCCCTTTCGCTTTTTTGGGTGGGCTTTCCGTACCTCATGATGGGCTTCAGTTCACAGTACTGGATGCTCCTCATTTGCGTGATGTTGGTGGGCATTGGCAACAATTTGTGGCACCCCACCGCCATTCCATTGTTGGGCAGCATGTTTCCCAAGCGCAAGGGCTTGGCGTTGTCATTGCACGGCATGGGCGGCAATGTGGGTGATGCGCTGGCACCCTTGGCGGTGGGAGCACTGTTAACCACTTTGTCGTGGCGCGAAATTGTGGTGCTCAATGTGGTGCCTGGTGCGGCCATGTCGATGCTCATCTTATTTTTCTTGGGCACCATGACATTTGCACCCAAGCAAAAAACCAAAACGGCTGTTGAAGTCAGTGATGTCAATGCTGCAACTGCTGCAGATTCAAAGGGCCAAAGCATGGGCAGTTATGTGGCAGGCCTGCGCACCTTAATGAAAACGCCAGGCTTGTTTTTGCTCACCCTGAGCTCGGGTTTCAGGTCCATGACGCAAGGCACCTTGCTCACCTTCTTGCCCTTGTACTTGGCCAATGAAATGCATTACAGCTTGTTTTGGGTTGGCGCTGGCATGGCCTTGTTGCAACTCACAGGCTTCATCGCAGCACCCATTGCAGGACATTTGTCTGACACCATGGGGCGCAAGAACATTTTGATGGTGTCGTTTGGCATGAGCGGTGTGGTCTTGTTGCTCATGACCTTTGCAGGCGGCTCGCCTTGGTTTGTGTTCCTGATTGCCGTGTTGGGATTCTTCCTCTATGCAGCTCGGCCCATCATGCAGGCTTGGATGCTGGACGCCACACCTAAAAACATGGGCGGTACTGCCATTGGTTTGATGTTTGGCATGCAATCGGGTGCACAAGCCATTTCA
>CALCBL010000229.1 GCA_937897495.1 uncultured Burkholderiales bacterium | reverse complement strand
TGAGGATGTAGAACTGCGCTCATCTTGATTTCCTATAAATACTTGTCAAGGTACTAAATTACTTGCGTGCAGCCAAAACTTCAGCCGGTTGCACCACTTGCCCAGTCTTGTTGGACCAATTGTTTTTCGTGAAAGTGATCACTGCCGCAATTTCGGTATCGGACAGTTGTTTCCATGCAGGCATGGCTTGATTGTTTTGGCCATTGAGCAAAATCATGATTTGTTTGGCTTTGTCCGCGTCGAGCACCACAGCAGCACCGTCAAGTGCCTTGATGGCGCCAACTGCCTTGCCAGCAGCTTGGTGACATGCAACGCAATTGGCTGCGTAAACTTTTTCGCCCCGCTTCAGTGAATCTTCCAATGCCCAAACTTTGGTGGGGTCATCGGCTTTGGCAGCCATTTTCTTTTTCTCAGCATCGACCCATTTTGTGTAGTCTTCAGCAGAGACAACCTTGACATGAATGGGCATGTAGGCGTGTTCTTTGCCGCACAACTCTTGGCACTGACCGTGGAAATCACCCACGCGGTCGGCACGGAACCAGGTGTCACGCACAAAGCCAGGAATAGCATCTTGCTTGATGCCCAAAGAAGGCACAGCGAAAGCGTGAATCACGTCGTTTGCAGTGGTAATGACACGCACTTTTTTGCCGACAGGCACGACCAAAGCGTTGTCAACCTTCAATAGGTAATCGTCGCCAGCAGGCTTGCCTGCATTGGACATTTCGCGATGCGCATTGTCCAAGGTAGAGATGAAGCCAATGCCTTCGCCTTCACCCTTGATGTAGTCGTAGCCCCATTTCCACTGGTAGCCAGTGGCTTTGACGGTGAGGTCGGCATTGGTGGTGTCTTTGGAGGCCACCAAAACCTTGGTAGCAGGCAATGCCATCAAGATCACGATGATGAACGGCACGATGGTCCAAATGATTTCAACCGTCATGGACTCATGAAACGTGGCGGGCTTGTGACCCACTGATTTGCGGTGTTTCCAAATGGAATAAAACATGACAGCAAACACAGCCACAAAAATGACTGAACACAAAACCATCATGAACACATGAAGAGAGTGTTGCTCTTCGGCACTTTTG
>CALCBL010000228.1 GCA_937897495.1 uncultured Burkholderiales bacterium | reverse complement strand
GCCCAGTTTGATGAAACAATTGAACGACTTGGCTGCGCAATTGAACATCACGCCTTTGAACGTAGAAATACAAACATAATTGTTGAGGAGACAATCCAATGAACAGACGTCATTTAACCATCAAGCTAGTTAGCTTTATTCGAACAGCGGGTGTTGTGAGCATGGCCCTTGGCGTGTTCAGTGCCACCCAAGTGTGGGCTCAAAGCTACCCGCAAAAACCCATCAGATTGATTGTGCCCTTGGCTGCAGGTAGTGCGGTAGACAATGCCGCGCGCATTGTGATGCAAAAAGTGGCCACCAACATGGGCGCCGCCATTGCCATTGAAAACCAAGCGGGTGCTGCTGGCCTCATTGGTGCAGACCGTGTGGCCAAATCGGCACCCGATGGTTACACCTTGGGTGGTTTCAACGACAGCATCATGACCATGCTGCCGAATTTGCAAGCCAAAATGCCTTGGGATATCTTGAAGGATTTTGAGCCTGTCTCTTTGGTGGCCACGGTGGAGTGGGGCCTTGTGGTGCCCGCAGACTCAGCCATTAAGACAGCAGCTGATTTAATTGCTGCAGCCAAAAAATCTCCAGGTCAACTGAACTATGGATCGGGCGGCAACGGAAGTCCGCAACACATCGCCATGGCCTTGTTTGCGTCTCAAGCGGGCGTGCAACTTACGCATGTGCCTTACAAGGGCGCAACACAAGCTGCGGTGGGCGTTGCAGGCCATGAAGTGCAGGTTGCTTTTCAGGGCATTGCCACCGTCAGCTCTTTGATCAAAGCTGGCAAGCTTAGGCTGATTGGGGTGACCACACCCAGACGCCTGGCGCAGTTTCCCGATGTGCCCACTGTGTCTGAGTCTGGTTTGAGTGGATTTGAATTCAACTCTTGGTTTGCCATGATGGCACCCGCTGGCACGCCCAAACCCATTGTTGAAAAACTGCAAACAGAAATTGCAAAGGCCTTGGCAGACCCCAGCATCAAAGAGCAACTTTTCGGATTGGGCTTAAGCCCTCGTGGTACTTCACCGGATCAATTGGCAACTGAACTTCGAGCACAGTTTGCGAAGTATGGCAATTTAATTCGCCAAGCCAACATCACGGCTGAATGATCACGGTTTATGCTTTGAAAAGCCCCAATTTGTACAGATCAAAATTTTTGGCGTTGGGCAGCACCGTTTTGACATCGGTGGCACTCACGCCAAACCAAGCGGCCAACTCAGCCCCTAATTGATCAACAGCGGTGCTTGGTAACAAGCGGCCACTGCCAACTTGTTGATTGTGCGTCAGTCCTATTTCGGGGGCTGTTCCTAAAAACTTTCCGCCATTGACTGCACCACCCATGACAAAGTGGTGGCTTCCCCAGCCGTGGTCTGAGCCATCGCCGTTGGAAGTCAGAGTGCGACCAAAGTCAGACGCAGTAAATGCAGTGACTTGAGAGCCCTTACCTAGACTGGTCATGGCATCGTCAAATTCTTTCATGGCACTGCTTAATTTTTGAAGCAAGGGAGGGTGCTGGGTGGCTAAAAAATCATGCAGGTCAAAGCCGCCCATGCCCACCATGAAGACCTGCCGTTTCATGCCGAAGGTGGCCTGCTGCTCGATCATTCTGGCGACCATTTTGAGCTGTGCCGAAAGGGAGTTGGTGGCGGAGCTTGGGAAAAGTGCATTCATGCTTGCGCTGGCTGTAGCGCCAATGGCTGCAACAATGCCGTCGTAGGTGTCTAGCGCGCGTT
>CALCBL010000227.1 GCA_937897495.1 uncultured Burkholderiales bacterium | reverse complement strand
GCAAGCCTAGCACCGAGTTCATGAAATTCGGTGACACCATTCGCATTGAAATGAAAGGCAAAGATGGTCAAAGCGTGTTTGGCGCCATTGACCAGCAAATGGTCCCGCTTGAAGCTTAATTTGGACGTTCAACGCAATCCGGCAAAAGGGCCGATTGCTATTTCAGGAGACCTTCATGAGCCATGTCATTGACTACAGCCGCTATCAGACACTTCGAATCACGCGGCGTGGCGCCAATCAAACGGTGCTAGACATTCAGATGAAAGCCGGTGGACCTGGGGGCAACGGCAAACTGCCAACCGCAGGCCACGAAGGGCATGCGGAGTTGGCTGAAATTTGGCGCGATGTTTCGCGCGACGACAGCGTGCGAGCAGCGGTGTTGCGCGGTGAGGGTTTGGGCTTTTCGGGCGGTGGCGATTTGTCGTTGGTGGAAGACATGGCGCGAGATTTCGACATTCGAAGCCGTGTCTGGAAAGAGGCGCGCGACTTGGTTTACAACGTGATCAATTGCGACAAGCCTATTGTGAGTGCCATGCATGGGCCGGCGGTGGGTGCGGGCTTGGTGGCGGGTTTGTTGGCTGATATTTCCATTGCCAGCAAGACCGCCAAAATTGTAGATGGCCATACACGCTTAGGTGTTGCAGCAGGCGATCACGCGGCCATCATTTGGCCTTTGCTGTGTGGCATGGCCAAAGCCAAGTACTACTTGTTGTTGTGCGAACCTGTGAGTGGCGAAGAAGCCGAGCGAATTGGCTTGGTGTCATTGGCGGTTGAGGAAGACCAACTGCTAAGCAAAGCTTATGAGGTGGCCGATCGTTTGGCCAATGGCAGTCAATCCGCCATTCGCTGGACCAAATATGCTTTGAACAATTGGCTGCGCCAAGCAGGCCCTAGTTTTGATGCTTCCTTGGCGCTCGAGTTCATGGGCTTTTCAGGGCCCGATGTACAAGAGGGCTTGGCCAGCTTAAAGGCGCGCCGCCCGCCTCAATTTTAAGCCTTGCTCTTCATGCGCGCCATGAAGAGTTCGTTGTTGGCTTTGCGATCAGCATGCACCCGTTGCATGCTGGGGCGCTCTGACCACATCTTCATGTAATCCTTGACAGGCAAGTCAGCTAAAAAATCGTTGCCATAAATGGTTTTGGTCACAGCTGTGATTAAAGGCAAGTGAACGGCAGCGGTGCAATCGGCCATGCTCATCTCGGTGCCGCCAATGAAGGGTTTGAACTGCGCAAGTTTTGCAAACGCGGTCACGTTTTTTTGAAGTTGAGCGCCGATTTTTTCCTTCACAGAATCGCTCACCTTGCCGCCAAAAAAGGCCTCTGCATACAAGTTGCGCGCAACCAATTCCAAATGCAAATCCAAAAAGATCATCAACTCG
>CALCBL010000226.1 GCA_937897495.1 uncultured Burkholderiales bacterium | reverse complement strand
CCACCAATTCCGGTTCTTGCGTGCTAGAGCCATGAGCATCATCACCCATCATGTCGAACAAGCCGCCTTGATTGGCGTTGGCCACAGTGGCAGTAGAAAAATCAAACGCACGGTCAATAGAAGCAGCCAATGAAGCACGGTTGCGTTGTAAAGAATCAAAGGCACCGGACTTGACCAACGCCTCCACTGTGCGTTTATTTAACCGACTGCGATCAACACGCACGCAAAAATCATACAAACTGGTGAAAGGGCCACCCTCTTCGCGCGCTTTCACGATGGCATCAATGGCTTGCTGGCCTGTGCCCTTGATGGCACCCAAACCATAGCGAATGACTTTGTCGGACACTGGCTCAAAGCGGTGCGTGCCGCGATTGACATCGGGTGGATCAAAGCTGATGCCAAACTTCAAGGCATCTTCAAACAAGACCTTGAGCTTGTCAGTATCGTCCATTTCAATGGTCATGTTGGCGCAGAAAAACTCCGCCGTGAAATGAACCTTGAGCCATCCCGTGTGATACGCCAACAATGAATAAGCAGCTGCGTGTGATTTGTTAAAACCGTAGCCTGCAAACTTTTCCATCAAGTCAAAAACTTCGTCGGCTTTTTCTTCGCTCAGGCCATTGACGCCAGCACCCTTGCGAAAAATCTCGCGATGCTCGGCCATCTCTTCGGCTTTTTTCTTACCCATGGCGCGGCGCAACAAATCGGCTCCACCCAAACTGTAGCCTCCCAGCACCTGCGCGGTTTGCATCACCTGCTCTTGGTAGACCATGATGCCGTAGGTTTCAGACAGCACTTTTTCTACCAAGGGATGCGGATACTCAACCACTTCACGCCCGTGTTTGCGCGCCACAAAACTGGGAATCAAATCCATGGGGCCCGGACGGTACAGGGCGTTTAAAGCAATCAAGTCTTCCAAGCGTGAAGGCCGTGCATCTTTGAGCATGCCCTGCATGCCACGACTTTCAAACTGAAACACAGACTCGGTGCGGCCATCGGCAAACAGCTTGTAGGTGGCAGCATCATCCAGCTGAATATTCTCAAACGCAAAATTCTCTTGGCCTTTGTGACGCTTCACAATCATGTCGCGTGCCAACTCCAAAATGGTCAAAGTGGCCAAGCCCAAGAAGTCAAACTTCACCAAGCCAATGGCTTCTACATCGTCTTTGTCGTACTGACTGACTGCCGAAGTACTGCCTGGCTGTTGATACAAAGGACAAAAGTCTGTGAGCTTGCCAGGCGCAATAAGCACACCGCCAGCGTGCATACCCACGTTGCGGGTCATGCCTTCCAATTTTTGCGCCAGCGCCAACAAGGTTTTGACATCGTCTTCTTTGTCTAAGCGCTCGGCCAAAATAGGCTCAGCCTTGATAGCGCCATCGATGGTGATGTGCTGGCCTGGCTTGTTGGGAATGAGCTTGCTGATGCCATCGCAGAACATGTAACTCATATCAAGTACACGGCCTACGTCACGAATGGCAGCACGCGCCGCCATGGTGCCAAAGGTGACAATTTGGCTGACGGCATCACGGCCGTATTTGTCTTTGACGTAGTCAATCACGCGATCGCGATTGGCTTGGCAAAAATCAATGTCAAAGTCGGGCATAGACACCCGCTCAGGGTTCAAGAAACGCTCAAACAGCAAGTTGTATTGGAGCGGATCGAGGTCGGTAATTTTCAAAGAATAGGCCACCAAGGAACCGGCACCGGAACCCCGGCCTGGGCCTACCGGGCAGCCATTTTTCTTAGCCCAATTGATGAAGTCACCCACGATCAAGAAATAACCAGGGAAGCCCATGTTCAAGATGGTGTTGATCTCAAATTCCAAACGCTCGGCGTAGCGAGGGCGTTCAATCTCACGCTTGGTGGCATCAGGGTACAAATGCACCAAGCGCTCTTCCAAACCGTCCACCGACAACAAGCGGAAATAATCCTCGATAGGCATAGGCTTGCCATCGGTGAGGGGTGTAGGGTAGTTGGGCAACTGTGGCTTGCCCAAAACCAAAGTTAAGTTGCATCGCTTGGCAATTTCAACCGAGTTGGACAAGGCACTGGGCACATCGGCAAACAAGGCTTGCATTTCGGCAGAGGACTTGAAATATTGATCCCGCGTGAACTTGCGAACACGGCGCTGATTGCCCAAAATTTCGCCTTCAGAAATACACACCCGCGCTTCATGCGATTCGTAATCGTCTTCGGTCAAAAACTGAACGGGGTGCGTAGCCACCACAGGCAAGCTGAGGCGAGAAGCCAACTTGACAGCTGCCACCACATGGGCATTGTCTTCGGGGCGTCCTGCGCGCTGCAGTTCCAAATAAAAACGGTGCGTAAAAATAGACGCCAGTTGCAATGCAATTTCGGCAGCGCGCGAGGTGTCGCCCTGCATCAAAGCCTGACCCACAGGCCCAGCTTGCGCGCCTGACAAAAGAATCAAGCCTTCTGATAATTCTTGCAGCCAGGCCAGCTTGATCACGGCATTGTTCTTGACCATGTTTTGCGTCCACGCACGCGCCAACAATTCCGACAGGTTCAAATAGCCCTGTGAACTTTGAACAAGCACCATGACCCTAGACAAAGCATGTGGATCAACACCCAAGCCTTCGAGAAAAATTTCAGCGCCCAAAATAGGTTGAACGCCTTTACCGCGGGCTTCCTTGTAGAACTTGATAGCCCCAAACAAATTACTTAGATCTGTGATGGCCAAGGCTGGCTGCTGGTCGTCTGCCGCAGCCTGCACCACATCGTCAATGCGGCAGGTGGAATCGACGATGGAAAACTCGGAATGGAGGCGCAAATGGACAAACATAGACCCATTGTAGAAGCTGCTTTGGATGTTTCTACAATAGAGGGGTGAACAAATTTCTGAATATTTCTAGCTACAAGTTCGTCCCGCTGCCCGACGCGGAAGAACTGCGCATTTTGCTTCTAGAACTTTGCTTAAGCCGCGAGCTAAAAGGCACAATTTTGCTTGCCTCAGAAGGGATCAATTTATTTTTGGCAGGCCCCGCCGAGGCTGTCAGAGGTTTTGTGTCTGAACTCCACACAGATCCTAGGTTTTCAGACATCAAGCCCAAGGAAAGTTGGTCTGACGAGCCACCGTTTAAAAAAATGCTGGTGAAGGTCAAAGGTGAAATCATTCGCATGAACCACCCCACCATTCGCCCGGCCGAAGGCCGCGCCCCAGCGGTCACACCTGCCACAGCCAAACGCTGGTTAGATCAGGGTTATGACGACAACGGCAGGCCGGTGGTCATTTTGGACACCCGCAATGACTATGAAGTTGACGAGGGAACTTTCAAGGGCGCGATTGATTGGCGCTTAAGCAAGTTCACCGAATTTCCCGATGCCCTCTTGGCTCACAAAAAAGAGCTGCAAGACAAAACCATCATCAGTTTTTGCACGGGCGGCATTCGCTGTGAAAAGGCAGCCATCTTCATGCAGCAAAACGGCCTCCCCCACACTTACCAGTTAGAGGGCGGCATTTTGAAATACTTTGAAGAAACCGACGGCGCGCACTACGAAGGCGGCTGCTTCGTGTTTGACGAGCGCCGCGCTGTTGACATTGAATTAGAAAGCTTGAAGCCCAAAAGCATTGAAGCCCACTAAAGGGCTTCAATATTTCAATGTCGACAGC
>CALCBL010000225.1 GCA_937897495.1 uncultured Burkholderiales bacterium | reverse complement strand
GAACTGGAAGGCTTAGAAGGCGACAGCTTTGAAGCGGCTCAATACGAAAGCTTGGCGCCACTTTGTTTGGCGCTTGGCAAGCACTACCCCATTGCGCACATTGCAGGCCATGAACACATTGCACCCGGCAGAAAAAAAGACCCAGGTCCAGGTTTCGATTGGGCTTTGTTGAAGAAAAATGTGGCGTGGCCGCATCAGTTTTTTCCCGATAACTGAATTATTTAAACATTTTTTCTTCACTGCATTTTTGCCATTTGTTCGCACCGTTTTAGGATTTTCAGAGCGCGAAGGCATCAAGTCAATGTGGCGACGCATTTATTTGCAAGGATTTGCGAAGGCAATTGCAAGCAAAACCGCACCAAATATAGAGTCTCTACAAAACATTCAGATTTAATGCGGATTTCAAGCCATCTTTTTTTTCCCAAAAACAGTCACATTTGCATGATTTCTGAGTCTCTCAAAGTATCCTTTTTGCACAGAAGCACAAATATTCCCCAAACACTACCCCTAGTGGCTTGAAATCATCTTAGACCCCATATATAGTGTCTAGACGCCAAAGTCACGGTCTAGTGAAAACCAAGAAAACCACCTCTTTGTCGAACCACAATAACTTAAAACCGAACTGCCCTTGATCACAGAGAACGCCATGCAAATTGAGCTAAATCAAACGCCTAACAACACCAGCTTATTGAGCAACCCCAGCACTTCACAGACCCCGCCATCTGCAAGCCATGCATTGGCAAATTACCAAATCATTCGCCGAAATGGCGCTGTGGTTCCCTTCGAACCCAACAAAATTGCTGTTGCCCTCATGAAGGCCTTTTTGGCAGTGCACGGCACCCAAGGCGCAGCTTCGGCCAGCGTTCGCGAAGTGGTAGACGGTTTGACGCAAGCTGTCATTCGCGCTTTGGTGCGCTCACGCCCAGGTGGCGGCACTTTCCACATTGAAGATGTCCAAGATCAGGTAGAACTTGGACTCATGCGCAGCAGTAACCACGAAGTGGCTCGGTCCTACGTGTTGTACCGCGAGCGCCGCACGCAAGAGCGCGCCCAATTGAAAGAAGAAAAAGCGGCGGTTAGTGCACATCCCACGCTGCACGTCTTGGATGGCGGCCAACGCGTGCCCCTAGACATCAACTATTTACAAGGCCTCATCGTCAATGCTTGCCAAGGCTTGGGCAAAGACGTGCATCCCGACCCCATCGTGTCTGAAACCATGCGCAACCTCTATGACGGCGTGCCCATGGAAGAGGTTTACAAGGCGTCTATCTTGGCGTCTCGCACTCTGATCGAAAAAGACCCTGACTACACGTACGCCACTGCGCGCCTCCTGATGCACACCATTGCCAAGGAAGTCTTGGGCAAAGAAGTGCTCTTGAAAGACATGGCCGCTCACTATCTTGACTACTTCCCCGGCTACATCAAGAAGGGCGTAGACAACGATTTGCTCGACGAAAAATTGATGCAGTTCGACTTGCCAAGATTGGGCGCAGCCCTCAAAGCCGATCGCGATTTGCAGTTTGACTACCTCGGTCTGCAAACTTTGTACGACCGCTACTTCTTGCACGTGCGCAAAACCCGCATCGAGTTGCCCCAGTCCTTCTTCATGCGCGTGGCCATGGGCCTGGCCTTAGGCGAAGCCGACCGCGAAGCCCGTGCCATCGAGTTCTACGAAGTGCTGTCATCGTTTGACTTCATGTCCAGCACGCCCACACTGTTTAACAGTGCTGGTTTGCGCTCACAGCTCTCAAGCTGCTACCTCACCACCGTGCCCGACGACCTGGATGGCATTTACGAGTCCATCAAAGAAAACGCTTTGCTGTCTAAATTTGCTGGCGGCTTGGGCAATGACTGGACACGCGTTCGCGCTTTGGGCAGCCACATCAAGGGCACCAACGGCGAATCACAAGGTGTGGTGCCCTTCCTCAAGGTGGTCAACGACACCGCCGTGGCGGTCAACCAAGGCGGCAAGCGCAAAGGCGCGGTCTGCACTTACCTAGAAACATGGCACTTAGACATTGAAGAGTTCTTAGAACTGCGCAAAAACACTGGCGACGACCGCCGCCGCACGCACGACATGAACACGGCCAACTGGATTCCAGACCTGTTCATGCGCCGCGTCATGGAAAACGGCACTTGGACCTTGTTCTCACCTTCCGACTGCCCCGACCTGCACGACAAATTTGGCATTGCGTTCGAAAAAGCCTATGTGGCTTACGAGCAAAAAGCAGCCGCCGGCGAAATCAAGCCCAGCCGCACCATTCAGGCCAACGACCTGTGGCGCAAGATGCTCTCCATGCTGTTTGAAACAGGTCATCCTTGGATCACGTTCAAAGACGCTTGTAACATTCGCTCACCTCAGCAACACGCTGGCGTGGTGCACTCCTCTAATTTGTGCACCGAAATCACCTTGAACACCAGCGACACCGAAACCGCGGTGTGCAACTTGGGTTCAGTTAATTTGCCACAGCACTTGATGGACGGCCCCAACGGCAAACAACTTGACCACGCCAAACTGCAGCGCACCATCAAAACGGCCATGCGCATGCTCGACAACGTGATCGACATTAACTACTATGCTGTGAAAAAAGCACGCGACTCTAATATGCGTCACCGTCCTGTGGGCTTGGGTCTCATGGGCTTCCAAGATGCGCTTTACCAAATGCGCGTGCCTTATGCGTCTCAAGAAGCCGTGCAATTTGCAGACACCTCCATGGAAGCCATTTGCTACTACGCTTACTGGGCCTCCACCGAATTGGCAGCCGAGCGCGGCAAGTACTCTAGCTACAAAGGCTCATTGTGGGACCAAGG
>CALCBL010000224.1 GCA_937897495.1 uncultured Burkholderiales bacterium | reverse complement strand
CCTGTTTCTTGAAAACGGGATAGCAAGCGATTCACAATGTCAGCCTGATTTTTATTCTGGTAGTTGAACTGAGAGCCTCTAGAGGCGACTTCAAAAACGCCAAACATTTTGGCTTGGCTTTTGCCTTCTATGCTGCCGTCGCGCGTGAGTTTCATTTGGATGCGAGCTTCAGTGCGATCTTTGGCTGGGTGCGTCATGGGCGTGCGGCTAAGGGCACCTGTTGCGGTGTGCACCACGGGCTTGTCCATGTCGCCGTTGGGCAAAGTGCCTAAGGGGGCAAATCGGCTGGTGGAGTCTAGGTAAACATTCAAGCTGGGCACGTAGGTGATCACGTGGTCAAAAATTCCAGGTGTGGGCAGTTTGGGTAACAAGTAAGCGTTGCTTGAGTTGATCAGCGCGGGGGTGCTGTCAATGCCTGCTGCGGCCAGCAATGCTTCCAAAATAGTGACGTGGTCTTTGCAGTCGCCATAAAGGTTGTCTAAGATGCTTTGCGCATCGTGCGGCACATAGCCGCCCGCACCCACATAAATGCCTAAGTAGCGAATGTTTTGGGCTACCCAGTGGTGCAGCACCTTCACTTTTTCTAATGTGGTTTTGGCGTTGGCCTTTTGAATCAAGTCATTTGCAAGCGTTTGTATGGCGGGTGTGACTTTTGCCTTTTCTTTGGCCCTTATTTGATAAGCAAGGCCTACATCTGCATACGATTTAAAGGTGCTGGCAGAAAAGTTGGGCGCAAAGTCTGGCAGGTCTGCGCGAGACTCTTCACTGGGGTAGGCCTTTTCTTGGCTGAAGGTGAATTTGTAAGCCAATGTATTGGGCACCGAAGACGCACTTAACTTACCGCCTTGCATGCCCTTGGTGCTGACGCCTACTTCAATGCCAATGTCGTGGACCAACTCAACATTGACACTTTCGTAGCGGGCATGCGGGCTGTAGTGCTCCCACAAAAAGAAGTGCCCCGGAAACTCGGGCGTGTGTTGCACAGACTTGGCGCGGTAATACACCTGGCTGCCCACTTCCAGTTTGGGGTAAATGATGACTTTGGATTTGCTGTCGCTGTAAATAGATCCGTCATCGGCCGTTTCGTCTTGCGTGCGAATTTTGTCTAGGGGCACCGCAATGCGCGTGCCATCGGGTTGAATGGTGTAGGCCTCTAACACCTCGAAATCTTCTAGGGTTGAGTTGTAGGAGATTTTTCTTTCGCCCAACAAACGAATGCCCTGTGGCGTGTCTACGCGGTTTTGCTCTTCTAAGTACTGGGTGTACGAAGCGTCTTTGTTGACTTCATAGCGCGAGTTGCTTTTGACCACGGTGTAGGAAGGTTTGTACTGGGCAAAGGCCACAGCACTGGTGCACAACAAGAAACCGATGGCTAGCTTAATTAAATTCATTCAGAGTCGTCCTTGGCTTTGGGCTTTGTAGCATCATCATCGCTTGATTTAAGCGGAACAACTGTTTCATTTGAAGAATCTTGTGAAGTTTCTTTTGAAATTTCGTCAGCCAAGTCTTCTGACAAATCCTGAGGCTCTTTTTTCAAATCTTTCAACCAACTGGGTTGATCAGGATAATTTTCGTTGACCCAATCAATGGCATCCGATTGCCCTAAGGCCGCCGCCTTGAACATCCAATGCTTCACTTTTTCAGAATCTGCTTCTACGCCATCGCCTTCAATGTGAAACGTGGCCAACTCGTGCATGGCTTCGGCATTGCCCAAATCTGCGGCCTTTTGAAACCAAGACGCACCCAATCGGTAGTTCACCTCGACCCCATCGCCCGACATGAGCGTGGCGCCCAACACAATCATGGCGTCGGTGTGATCGGCGTTGGCTGCTTTTAGCAACCACTTCACAGCACTTGGCTTGTTTTTGGCCACACCATGACCGCGCATCAGCGCCCTGCCAATGCGAAACTGCGCGCCAGGAAACTCAGCCTTGCTGGATTCCATGAAACACTCGAATGCCTTGGCCAAGTCTTGCTTCACGCCATCGCCCGATTCGTAGGTAATGCCCAGCAAAAAGGTGGCCCATAAATCGCCTTGCAATGCCGCAATTTGAAACAAGTCGTGCGCACGCTCTTTGTTGACCGGCACGCCTTCGCCGTACATGTAGTCAATGCCTAAAAAGCATTGGCATTCGGAATTGCCCAAGTGGGCGCCTTGTTCTAACAAGGCATGTGCTTCTGTGGTGTTAACTTCTACGCCCTTGCCTTTGCGAAGTGCATCAGCCAAGTTGTACATGGCCGATGGGTGGCCTTGCGCCACACTGCTTCGAAGCCACACAATGCCTTTGGCTTGTTCTTCAAAAGATTTGCCGCGACCTACCAACCAGCCGCCAAAATAGCCCTGCGCTACTTTGTCGCCCAACATGGAAGCTGACATGAGGTGCTCTGCGGCTTCGTCTTGAGATTCGGGCATGTAGAGGAAGCGGTTGCTAAACCACATGAGTGAGGCTAAGTCGCCGGTGTCGCAACCCATGCGGCACCATTCTTTGGCAACTTCGATGTTTTCATCAAAACCCATTTCGCCTTTGAAGTGGTGCATGGCCACCATGAGTGCGGCGTAGCCATAGCCTTTTTTGGCGGCCTTTTCTATCCAGTGGATGTGTCTGGCTTTTTCTTCTTCGGTTTTGGATTCGCGAATGAGGTAGTGGCCATACGCGTAGTCGGCATAGGCTTCGTTGGTTTGCAGTGCGTTGAGCAGGTGCTCTAGTTCGTTGGCTCGGTCGAGGTCGGCCAGGTGGCTGTAGGCGTTGAGTTCGCCCATTGAAACGGCCATTTTGAAATGAGCGGCAGCTTTGGTGGGGTTTGATTTCA
>CALCBL010000223.1 GCA_937897495.1 uncultured Burkholderiales bacterium | reverse complement strand
CGCTGCTTTACAGTTGCATGGCCTTGGCTTTGTTTTTCTCTCAATTGGTTCTCAAAAAGAATATCTTAAAAACAATGCTTGGCAGTCAGGTCAATTTACCCGACGCCAATTGGCAAACTTTGAGTGTGTCTTGGATTGGATACTGTATTTTCATGGCGACGACCAACGCCTACGTGGCTTATGAATTCAGTACGGATGAATGGGTGAATTTCAAAATTTGGGGCTATATATTCCCTCTGACCTTCATTGTTGGAACCGGCATTTACATCGCTAAACACGTGCTTCCCTCAGATTCTACCGCTGATGACGAAGCCACCAAGTAAAGCTCAAGCATGAATCTGAAAACAAATCTCCCCACCGATACCTCATGGCAACCCCTCATGGTGGCCGCCTTGACAAACAGCTTTGAGCCCAGCTTTTTAGAGGTCATTGATGAAAGTGCGCAGCACGCAGGTCATTCCGGCGCCAGTGAGTCGGGCCTCAACAGCCATTTCAGGGTTTTGATTGCTTCTTCTCATTTTGAAAAGCTCAACCGCGTGCAGCGTCATCGCCTTGTGTATGATTCGCTCCAAGAATTCTTGGACAACGGTCTCCATGCCCTGGCCATAGAATTTCGATCCAACTAAATTTAATTGCAATCTGAGGAATCTGATGAAACTTTCGAAATTGGCCTTGAGCTTGGTCGCTGCATTGAGCTTCTCTGCAATGGCGCAGAATTTGGCAGTGGTCAACGGCAAGCCTGTGCCCAGCTCTCGTGTTGAGGTTCTGAAGCAGCAAGTTGAGCGCTCTGGCAGACCCGTCACCCCAGAAATCTTGGCACAGATCAAAGAAGAACTCATTGCCCGTGAAATCTTCATGCAAGAAGCTCGCAAACGTGGCTTAGACGCCAGCGAAGACTACAAAGCGCAGTTAGAGTTGGCCCGTCAGAGCCTTTTGATTCGTGAGTTGTTTGCCAACTTCCAGAAGAAAAATCCAGTGACCGACGCCGAAATCAAAGGCGAGTATGACAAATTTGTTGCAGCCAATGGTGGCAAGGAATACCGTGCACGTCACATCTTGGTTGAAAAAGAAGACGAAGCCAAGGCCCTGATTGCTGACCTGAAAAAGGGTGGCAAATTTGAAGACTTGGCGAAGAAAGCTTCTAAAGACCCAGGCTCTGGCGCCAATGGTGGCGATTTGGATTGGGCCAGTGCAGCCAGTTACGTCCCTGAGTTTTCCAATGCCATGATCAAGCTTGAAAAAGGCCAACTCACTGAGACCCCGGTCAAGAGCCAATTCGGCTTTCACATCATTCGTGTCGATGACGTGCGTGAAGCACAGTTGCCGCCATTGGATGAGGTGAAACCTCAAATTACCCAACAACTGACCCAATCTAAACTGGGCAAATTCCAAGAAGATTTGCGCGCAAAAGCAAAGGTCAAATAAAGATCTTCGACTTCGAACTGCCCTGATAGTCAAGGGCATTGAATAAAGCACTTAGGACTTCACAGTCCAAGTGCTTTTTTACTGAACCCAACGCCTTGCGTTTTGCCACATTCTGAGCCACGGGCTGAACGCCGAAACATCCTCGGGTGTATAGCTCATCTGAACATTGCGAAACACCCGCTCTGGGTGCGGCATCATGGCTGTAAAGCGTCCATCAGGCGTGGTCACAGCTGTCAGTCCCGCAGGACTGCCATTGGGATTGGCAGGATAGTTTTCTGACACTGCACCCGTGTTGTCAACAAAGCGCATGGCCGCAATGGCTTGTTGCGCATTGCCACGAAACTTGAAGTTGGCAAAACCTTCACCATGCGCTACCGCAATGGGCATGCGGCTTCCAGCCATGTCTTGGAAGAAAAGACTGGGCGATGGCAAAACTTCAACCATTGAAAGTCTGGCTTCGAAGCGCTCACTTTGATTGGTGGTGAATCTTGGCCAATGTTGTGCACCCGGAATGATGTCGGCCAGTTCGGCAAACATTTGGCAGCCATTGCAAACACCTAAACCAAAAGTGTCTGTGCGTGAAAAGTAAGCCTTAAATTCATCGGACAACAAGGGATTGAAAGTGATGCTGCGGGCCCAACCAATGCCAGCACCTAATGTGTCGCCATAACTGAAACCACCGCAAGCCACCAGTCCTTGGAAGTCTTTCAAACTCACACGGCCTGTTTGCAAGTCAGTCATGTGAACGTCATGCGCTTCGAATCCTGCTTGCGTAAAAGCATAGGCCATCTCGACATGAGAGTTAACACCTTGCTCCCGCAAAATGGCAACGCGAGGTTTGGCCAAATTGAGCCAAGGTGCTGCCACATTGTCTTCCGGCTTAAAGCTGAGCGAAACATGCAAGCCAGGATTGTTCAATTTGCCAACACCTGCATGCTCCATATCAGCGCAAACAGCGTTATCGCGCTGCTGGCAAATTTTCCAGCTGACGCTGTCCCACACTTGGTGCAAGTCTTCTACCTTGGCAGTGAAAATTTCTTTGGTATCGCGCCAAATACTCAAAGCACCCACACCTTTGTCAATGGCTGAATGGGCTGGCCGCGTTTTGCCGACAACATGACTGTGCTTGGAGAGACTGTGCTCCCGCAAGGCCTGCATCACCTCTGTACGGTCTTGGGTTGCAATTTGAATGACGACACCCAACTCTTCATTGAACAAGGCTTTGAGGGTCAATTCTTCTCTTCGCGCACTGACTTGTTGCGCCCAATTTTTGGCATCGCCATACTCAGCGCGGCTGTCAGAAATACCATCGCCTTCTGTGACCAACATGTCTAGATTGAGGGCGACGCCCACTTGACCTGCAAAACACATTTCTGCCACGGTGCTTAGCAAGCCGCCATCACTGCGATCGTGATAGGCCAAAATTTTGCCTTGGGAGCGTAGCAAGTTAATGACCTTGACCAGATTCACCAAGTTTTCCGGCGCATCCAGATCGGGAACTCGGTCGCCTGATTGATTCAGAACTTGACTCAAAATACTGCCGCCCATGCGGCTTTGTCCTTGGCCTAGGTCAATCAAAATCAAGGAGGTGTCTGTCAGGCTGGCGTTCAACTGCGGCGTCAAGGTACCGCGCACATCTTGCAAGCTGGCAAAGGCACTCACGATCAAACTCACAGGCGAAGTAACCTTGTGCGCCACACCCGCGTGTGACCATTGTGTTTTCATCGACAAACTGTCTTTGCCCACTGGAATGGAAATACCCAAGGCAGGACACAATTCAAGACCTACAGCCTTCACGGTTTCATAAAGTGCCGCATCTTCGCCAGGCTCGCCACACGCAGCCATCCAGTTGGCGCTGAGTTTGACGCGATCAAGTTCAATGGGGGCCGCCAACAAATTGGTAATGGCCTCGGCCACTGCCATGCGGCCCGATGCTGCTGCATCGACGCTGGCCAAAGGCGTGCGTTCGCCCATGCTCATGGCCTCCCCTTTGAAGCCTTGATAGTCTGCCAATGTCACCGCACAATCGGCCACCGGCACTTGCCATGGCCCCACCATTTGATCTCGGTGAGTTAAACCGCCCACAGTGCGATCGCCAATGGTGATGAGAAATCTTTTTGATGCAACTGTCGGATGACTGAGCACATTCAAGATGGACTCTTGCAAACTCACACCAGTGAGATTCACAGGCGTGGTGTTGCGCTGCACAGAAGTGACATCGCGATGCATTTTGGGCGGCTTGCCCAACAACACATTCATGGGCATGTTCACAGGATGTTTCAGGCCCTCGACAGCTGCAAGCTCATCTGTCAAAACCAATTGGCGCTCTTCGGTGGCAACACCTACTACCGCAAACGGGCAACGCTCTCTTTGGCAAAACGATTTGAATAAATCAAGCGATGCAGGCGCAATGGCCAAGACATAACGCTCTTGACTTTCATTTGACCAGATCTCTTTGGGTGAGAGGCCAGATGCCTCTAAGGGCACAGCACGCAAATCAAAACGTGCGCCTCGACCTGCATCGTTTGTTAATTCTGGAAACGCATTGGACAAACCGCCCGCACCTACATCGTGAATCGCCAAAATAGGATTGTCATGGCCCATGACCCAACAATGGTTAATGACTTCCTGAGCCCGTCTTTCAATTTCAGGATTGCCGCGTTGCACGGAGTCAAAGTCTAAGTTGGCAGCATTGGCGCCAGAGGCCATTGAACTGGCCGCACTGCCGCCCATGCCGATGAGCATGCCAGGACCTCCCAATTGAATCAAAAGCGTGCCAGCAGGGAATAGAATTTTTTGCGTTTGAACATCGTCAATGACCCCCAAGCCACCCGCAATCATGATGGGCTTGTGGTAGCCCCGAACCACGCCGTCGACGACTTGCTCGTATTCGCGAAAATAGCCCAACAAATTGGGCCGGCCAAATTCGTTGTTGAACGCTGCGCCGCCCAAAGGACCTTCTGTCATGATTTGCAGGGCGCTGGCAATGTGTTCTGGTTTTCCATTGGGGCTATCCCACAATTTTGAGACTGTAAAACCTGTCAAACCCGCTTTGGGTTTAGATCCGCGACCTGTTGCGCCTTCATCCCGAATTTCGCCGCCAGCGCCGGTGGAGGCGCCCGGGAAGGGGGAAATAGCGGTTGGGTGGTTGTGAGTTTCGACCTTCATCAGCACATGGTGAAGCGCTTTTTCTTTTTGATAGACGCCGCCCTGTTTCGCCACAAAACGCTCGACTTCATGACCTGCCATGACAGACGCGTTGTCGGAATAAGCCACAACCGTGTGCTGTGGATTTTGTTGATGGGTATGTCGAATCATGCCAAACAAACTGTGCGCTTGGTCTTGTCCATCAATGGTGAATTGCGCATTGAAAATTTTGTGTCTGCAATGCTCGCTGTTGGCTTGCGCAAACATCATCAGTTCAACGTCACTGGGGTTTCGGCCCAATTGTTTGAATGAACTCAAAAGATAATCAATTTCGTCTTCTGCCAATGCCAGGCCAAATTCTTGGTTGGCTTTGACCAAGGCTTCGCGGCCACCCACCAGCACATCAACGTGCAAAAGTGATTGAGCCTGCAACTCCGTAAAAAGGGCCAAGGCATCTTCTCGTTTTGCAAGAATGGATTCGGTCATTCTGTCGTGCAGCAAGTCTGACAACTTCAAGAGCGTTTCAGCCGAAGTGGCTTTGGCCGCTGAAGCACTTTTAAAATGCAATGAATACACAAGCAAGCGTTCAATTCGGCGAACCATCAACCCGCAGTTGTGGGCGATGTCAGTGGCTTTCGAAGCCCAAGGCGAGACCGTGCCAAGCCTTGGCGATACAAAAATTTGAAGGGCTGTAGAAGAGATCGATGACGCTGCGGTGAATGGCTCACCATACGTGAGGAGCTGAGACAAAACCGACTTTTTCTGATCGTCAAAGGGTGAAGCACTGGCGACCAAATGCAAATACTGGCCTGTCAGCGCCCTAATTTCAGGGCAATGAACTTGCAACCGGGGTAGCAATTGCTGGATGCGAAAATCGCTGAGGGCGTTGCCGCCTTCTAAAATAACAGTTTGCAGGGTCACGGGGTGGCCTTGAGGGCAAGAGGGAACAGTGTCTCAAATACCGCTGACTGGGGCATTGAACGAAGCATTATTTTAACCGCTGACGCTGCTCATTTCTGCAAAATTGGACGGAGGATGGGATAATCTTGCCCATGACAATCACCCTTAAAGACACTGATGGCGCCACCGGCATGCGCGTTGCCGGACGCCTAGCATCTGAAGTACTCGACTATTTGACGCCCTTTGTAAAACCAGGCGTCACAACCAACGAACTGGACAAACTGGCCCATGACTACATGGTTCAAGTTCAAGGCACCATTCCAGCCCCCCTCAATTACCAACCGCCTGGTTACTCGCCCTACCCTAAGTCCATTTGCACCTCCATCAACCATCAAGTTTGCCACGGCATTCCCAACGACAAGGTGCTCAAAAAAGGCGATATCGTCAACATTGACATCACCGTCATCAAAGACGGTTGGCACGGTGACACAAGCCGCATGTTCATTGTGGGCGATGCCTCCATTGCCGCCAAACGTCTTTGCGCTGTCACCTATGAGGCCATGTGGCATGGCATTGAACAGGTCAAGCCAGGTGCTCACCTAGGCGACATTGGATGGGCCATTCAAAAGTTCGCCGAAAACTTAGGCTTTTCCATTGTTCGAGAGTTTTGCGGTCATGGCATTGGCCGCGTCTTTCACCAAGAACCGCAAGTTTTGCATTATGGAAAACCTGGCACCTTGGATGAACTCAAAGTCGGTATGACTTTCACCATCGAGCCCATGATCAATGCGGGCAAGCGAGACATCAAAGAAATGGGCGATGGTTGGACCATCGTCACCAAAGACAGAAGCTTGTCCGCTCAATGGGAACATACCATTTTGGTCACCGAGACCGGCTATGAAGTGCTCACACTTTCAGCTGGAAGCCCGACTGTTCCTGATTTTGTCAAAGCTTGACCATGACCGACTTGTCTGCATTGAGGGATAAGTACAGGCAAGAAAAGCAGACCCTGTGGTCGCACATCGACAAAAGCACTGCCAATGGTCGGGGACTTAAGCCCACATTGGGGCGTCTGGCCAAACTCGCAGACAAACTGCTTGTTCAACTTTGGCGCAATGCTGGTTTTGAGCAAGGCGAGGCTTTGATTGCCGTTGGGGGTTATGGCCGAGGCGAGTTATTCCCATCTTCAGACGTCGACGTCTTGGTTTTGCTGCCCGACAATGTCATTGCAGAAGAGTCTCCAGTTCTGAAAGCCAAGCTAGAAGCCTTCATTGGCAGCTGTTGGGACAGTGGCCTAGAAATCGGCTCCAGTGTTCGCACTCTGAAAGATTGCATCGACGAGTCCGAAAAAGACATCACGGTTAAAACATCGCTGCTTGAAAGTCGACTGCTTGCTGGCAGCCATGAGTTGTATCAGCAGTTTCAGCAAAGCTACCATGAGGCCATGGACCCGCACGCATTCTTTGTGGCCAAAACGCTAGAGCTCAACCAGCGGCATAACAAGTTTGAAAACACGCCCTACTCTCTTGAACCCAATTGCAAAGAGTCACCCGGCGGTCTCAGAGACCTTCAAATTATTTTATGGATTTCAAGAGCTGCAGGCTTGGGGCACACATGGGACGATTTGGCCGCCAAAGGCTTGGCTACGGCCTTAGAAGTGAAGCAGATTAAACGCAATGAAGCCGTGCTTAGCCTCATTCGTGCAAGGCTTCATTTGTTGGCCAAACGGCGAGAAGATCGATTGGTGTTTGATTTGCAACACGCCTTGGCAGATGCTTTTGGCTACAAGGCACAAAGCACACCCGATGGCAAACACAAGCAAAGAGCCAGTG
>CALCBL010000222.1 GCA_937897495.1 uncultured Burkholderiales bacterium | reverse complement strand
GGCCTCCTGAACTTGTATCACCGCTGATACTGGCGTTCACCATTTTCACCTTCATGGTCTCTTTGACAGCTTGGTCACTCATCAATTGAACCCAGCCTGTTCCTCGGGTTAGGCCGTACTCAGCACTCAATGAGTCGCCCACAATCAAGACAATTTTTTCTGGGCTTGGGCTTGTCTTGGCATTGACTTTCGGCGTGCTTTCGCTGGCCAAAAGGGGCAAGCAAAAACCCGCGCAGAACAAGCTCACCACAAGCCAGTTAAAGTATCTACGTTGTAAGGAAATTTGGTACATGTCAGAAACAATGATCTCAGTCAGTCATGTCAGTAAGGTGGTCAGTGATGTCGGCGGCCCATTGGCTATTTTGCGTGATATTGATTTCTCCGTGATGGCTGGGGAATCTGTTGCCATTTTGGGGGCCTCTGGTTCTGGCAAAAGCACCTTGTTGTCCATCATGGCAGGTTTAGACACCCCAACCGAAGGTCAGGTGTCCTTGGCAGGACAGCCCATTTTTGACATGACAGAAGACCAACGTGCCGCATGGCGCGGACAAATGCTAGGTTTTGTATTTCAAAATTTTCAATTGATGGGTCACTTAACAGCATTGGAAAATGTCATGTTGCCGCTTGAGTTGGCGGGCGCCAAAAACGCCAGCCAATTGGCCAAAGAGATCTTGTCGCAAGTAGGGCTTGCAGAGCGCTTGAAACATTTCCCCAAAGTTCTCAGTGGTGGTGAACAACAACGCGTTGCCCTTGCGCGTGCTTTTGTGGTCCAACCCCAACTCCTTTTGGCCGATGAGCCGACAGGAAGTTTGGATGCTCAAACTGGCGAAAGCATTATGAATTTGATGCTTTCTATGAATCAGGCCAGAGGAACCACCCTGATTTTGGTCACGCATGACCAAAAACTGGCTTCTCGCTGCGATCGAACGCTCACACTGCAGGCTGGACAGCTCATATCCCAACGATAATTGGGGCATGTCATCTCCCAAAATTCTTTTCGGTTTTCATGCAGTCGGTGTCCGTTTAAAAACAGCCCCTCAATCGATCGTTGAGATCTATTTTGAAACCACACGGCGCGATGCCCGCATGCGCCAATTCATTGAACGCGCACAAGAAGCAGGTGTCAGGCTCATAGAGGCTGACGGCATGCGCTTGGCCAAGTTGGCTGGCAGTCATGGCCATCAAGGTGTTGCCGCTCGCGTTGAAAGCTTGCCTCAAGCCCATTCCCTTGATGATCTGTTAGACCAGGTTCAGGGCCCTCCATTGCTCTTGGTCTTAGATGGTGTGACGGATCCACACAACCTGGGCGCATGTTTGCGAGTGGCCGATGGCGCGGGTGCGCATGCTGTCATTGCACCCAAAGATCACGCCGCAGGCATCAATGCCACTGTGGCCAAGGTTGCCAGTGGTGCCGCTGAAACTGTGCCGTATTTCATGGTGACCAACTTGGCTCGAACTTTGGGTGAACTCAAAGAGCGTTCTATTTGGATCATTGGCACCAGTGGCGATGCGCCTCGCCATATTTACCAAGCAGATCTAAAAGGCCCTGCTGCTTTGGTTTTGGGTGCTGAAGGTCCTGGCATGAGGCAGCTCACACGCAAAACATGTGATGAGTTGGTCAGTATTCCCATGCAAGGTGCCGTTGAGAGTTTGAATGTGTCGGTGGCAAGTGGCGTTTGTTTATTTGAAGCGGTTCGGCAGCGTTTGGGCGCATAAGCTCAAAGCAGGCCCGCTGCACCCAGAATGCCGCCAGCAGCAATCAGCCACATCAAGTGAATTGAAGTTTGCAGCATCACCCCTGTTGCAACAGCGGTGACCAACCAAATTTTCCAGTCTTGTGCAAAGTCGCGATGGGCCGCTGACAACAACCAACCCGTTGAAACCAAGAGTCCAATCACAATGGGGGCCATCCCAGATTTGAAGGCCTGAACCGATGTCAAATCACGGTTGACGTGGGCCCATTTGGTGGCCTTGTAGGTCAGGATAGAGGAGGGCAGCATAATGCCCAACATGGTGAGCACGACCCCTAAAAGACCAAGCCACCATGCAGGGGCACCAGCGCTCAAGCCTCCGCCTGCATTGATGCCCACTTGCCATCCCATGAGAGCTACAAAGAGCACATTGGGGCCAGGTGCAGACTGAGCCAGTGCAATGCAGGAAGAAAAGGAAGAATCTGTCAGCCAATTTTTTTCAGTGACCAAAAATCGGTGCATTTCTGGTGCAGTTGTGATGGCACCCCCAATCCCCATCAGGGATAAGACGGCAAAATGCATGAACAGGTCAAACCAGTCTTGAGGACTCAAAGGCAGGCCCATGCTTAGGATGCCTCCTGATCAGTACTTGTTTGGGTATCAAGCCTTGATGGCAATTTTTTCAATGCGCGGTAGGCAATCAAACAGGCCAAGCTGCCTAAGCCAAGTAAAACCCAAGGCAATGGCCATCTGAAAATACCGACACAAGCAAATGAAAGCACAGCAAAGGGAATGGCTGTCCAAAGCCCCATGGGATTTTTGGGCAAAGTCGTGCCAAGTTTGAGCCCTGTGGAAATGACCAAACCCGCAGCCACA
>CALCBL010000221.1 GCA_937897495.1 uncultured Burkholderiales bacterium | reverse complement strand
ACGCGCTCTCGGCGCATGACAACAGCTACATCAATGGAAGGACGGGAACTCATGGGCGGATAGTACCAATGATTGAGAGTCATCGGTTCGTGTCTGCCATTAGGGCGGTTTCAAACCTCAATAGGTTTCGAGGTGCAATCGGCCTTCTTTTTTGAGGGTAGACCCCAATGCTTCCCAATCAAGACCCGCTTGTGTTGCCACATCGTGCAAGGCCAAGACCACGCCCTCTTCCATGCTCTTTAAGCCACAGACATAGAAATAGGTGTTGGGGTCTTTTAAGAGCGCCACCAAGTCGGCAGCTCTCTCGCGCATGGCGTCTTGCACATAACGCTTAGGCTGACCTGGCGTGCGTGAGAATGCAAAATTGATGTCGATGAAATCTTTGGGCAACTTTTGCAGCGGGCCAAAGTAAGGTAACTCTTGTTGTGTGCGAGCACCAAAGAACAGCATCAACTTGCCGCCTTCAAACTTGCCAGTTTGGCGCAAACGGCGACGCCACTCGGTCATGCCGCGCATGGGCGCGCTGCCTGTACCGGTGCAAATCATCACAATGTTGGACTTGGGGTGGTTGGGCATCAGGAAGCTGCTGCCAAACGGGCCAATCACTTGGATGGCGTCGCCCACTTTCACATCGCACAAATAGTTGGAACACACACCTTGAACGGGTTTGCCTTCGTGATCTTCGATCACCCGCTTCACCGTCAAAGACACATTGTTGTAGCCGGCGCGCTCGCCGTTGCGCGGGCTGGCAATGGAGTATTGGCGTGCATGGTGCGGCTTGCCTGATGCATCGACACCGGGTGGCACGATGGCCACAGACTGGCCCTCTAAAACTGGGAAAGGCATGCTGCCGAAATCAATCACGATGTGATGGGTTTCGTTGGTGGTGCCCGCTTCGTTCACTTTGAAATTGCCCGCCACGGTGGCTGTGGTGGGAGATTTAGGGCCATACAAGTTGGTATAGGCGTGGGCCGCAGACCAGGGTGGCAACGTGGCACCATAAGCCGCTGAATTGAACACGGCTTCGCCAGAAACATTCACTGCTTGCGCAGGTGCTGGTTCTGCAGAAGTCGCTGCTAGCACGGCATCACCGCTGATGCCCATGGCTTGAAGCTCGGCTTCGCTCAAAGCAGCGGGCAAGTCATCCCATGTCAGTTGCTCTTCAACAGAATAGGCCTTGACCTTGGGCATGCTGCGCCAGTTGTCAATGGAGCCCGTGGGGCATGGTGGCACACAGGCCATGCACAGATTGCACTTGTCAGCATCAACCACGTAATTGCGAGAATCATGCGTGATGGCGCCTACGGGGCAAGTGGCCTCGCAAGTGTTGCAACGGATGCAGATTTCTGGGTCAATCAGGTGTTGCTGAATTAAAACGGCTTCTGTGGTCATGGCAAGTGTGATGGATCTTCTTGTGATCTCAGCTGAAACGAACGTAATCGAAGTCTACAGGCTGACGGTTGATACCCATGACAGGAGGGGCAATCCAGTTTGCAAACTTACCCGGCTCGACTACACGGCCCATGAGGCTGGCTACATAAGCGCGGTCTTCGTTGGTTGGCAACCACTCGCCCACTTTGGACATCCACTCTTCGCTGGTGACCACACGGCCATCGGGCGTGATTTTGGAGCCAGACAAAGAACCGATGTTACGGTGGAAAGCTTTGTGAGGGGCTGTCAGCTTGAAGGAAATGCCAGCCTTTTCAATGACTCGGTTCCAACGGTCAATGCCGCCTTTGGAGTCGGTGATGTAGTCGTCACGCAGAACTTCGTTCAAGGCGTTCAACATGGGCACTTCTTTTTCAATCAACTTGCCGTTTTCAACGGCCAAGATCTTGTAAGTGTTGCCTTTCAGCACGTGGTCATCGGAGCGCTTGCCTTCTTCGTAGCGGCCCTTCAAGCCAGAGCTATAGAAAGTGGCTGCATTGGACGACTCGTCGGCACCAAACAAATCGATGGTGACCGAGAAGTGGAAGTTGATGTAACGCTGGATGGTGGGCAAATCGATCACGCCGGCAGCGCGCAGTTTGGCCACGTCGTCGGTTTTGAGTTGGTTCATCACATCGACAGTGCGCTGGATGGTGCGGCTGACGCCAGACTCGCCCACAAACATGTGGTGCGCTTCTTCGGTCAACATGAACTTGGTGGTGCGTGCCAAAGGATCGAATGCAGATT
>CALCBL010000220.1 GCA_937897495.1 uncultured Burkholderiales bacterium | reverse complement strand
CAAAATTTGGAGGCGGCGTTCACCGGGCTTGGGGCGCTTGCGGGTGGGCGCCTCAGGGGCACCCGAAGCATCTTGATCTGGCAAATTCTCGGAGTTTGTTTCTGTGTTCATGAAAATCCCCTGCTCAATGGCTTCGAATCATGGTGCCGAAGGCTTGGTCGGTCAAAATCTCAAGCAGCATGGCATGTGGCACACGACCATCAATGATGTGAACGGCATTCACGCCACTTTTGGCAGCATCCAAGGCACCACTGATTTTGGGCAACATGCCGCCACTGATGGTGCCATCGGCAAACAACTCGTCAATGCGTCGCGCACTTAAATCAGTCAGCAAATTGCCGGCTTTGTCCAACACGCCTGGCGTGTTGGTGAGCAACACCAATTTTTCAGCTTTCAGCACACTGGCCAATTTACCGGCCACCACATCGGCATTGATGTTGTAGCTTTCGTTGTTTTCTCCAAAACCGATGGGGCTGATGACGGGAATAAAAGCATCGTCTTGCAAAGCTTTGACCACGCTGGGGTCAATCGACTCGATCTCGCCCACTTGGCCTACGTCGTATTCTTTGGAGGGGTCAGCGTTGTCGACCATCTTGAGTTTCTTGGCTCGAATCAAGCCGCCGTCTCGCCCCGTCAATCCAACGGCTTTGCCACCGGCTTGGTTGATCAAACCCACAATGTCTTGTTGCACTTCACCTGCCAACACCCACTCCACCACTTCCATGGTTTCGGCGTCGGTCACACGCATGCCCTGAATGAACTCGCCTTTTTTGCCCAAGCGGTTCAAGGCTGTTTCAATTTGGGGGCCGCCGCCATGAACCACCACAGGGTTCATGCCCACCAACTTCAGCAGCACCACATCTTCGGCAAAGTCAGCTTGCAAGGCTGGGTCGGTCATGGCATTGCCGCCATATTTGATGACCAATGTTTTGCCATGGAACTTGCGAATGTAGGGCAAGGCTTGCGCCAAGATTTCCGCTTTGTCGCGAGGAGAAATGTGAGCCAAAGAATCGTTGTCAGTCATGATGGGCCGTCAAAGTGGAAACATGCAAGTCAGCGCTTGCTCATGGGATGAAAGGCATTCAGAGCCGTATTGTGAACACTTTTGGCGCTTTGTGGCTCATACACACCCCAAGTTCACAAAATTTTTGTCAGCATGGCGTCTACGCCGTCTTGCCAGGGTGGCAACTTGAGTTGCAGGGCTTGTTCCAAGCGAGTGCAGTTGAGCCGGGAATTGAGGGGGCGCGTAGCAGGCGT
>CALCBL010000219.1 GCA_937897495.1 uncultured Burkholderiales bacterium | reverse complement strand
TCAACTGTTTGAGCGAATCAACCAGGTTTGTGCACGTTTTCTGAACCGAACCGTGCGCTATTTGGGCTCGATTGAAAATGATGAACTGATATTGGCGGCGCTGAAAAAGTACCAGCCCGTGTCCGAATTTGCCCCCGGAAGTGCGGGCGCACGCGATTTCAGGCGTTTGGCGGAAGCCGTGCGCCAACTGGAGCCCATTGAAGAGGCTTCGGGTGGCTTACAATTTTTTGTGGAGCGTTTGGTGAAAACCAGCGCATAAACAACATGGCCAACTCCACTCGACTTTACGAACAGGTTCAAAACAACAGCGAAGCGCTGGTCATGGCCCATTTGGGCATGGTCAAGCGCGTGGCTTTGCACCTGAAAGTCAGGTTGCCGCCCTTCATGGAGTTGGACGAACTGATTCAAGTGGGCATGATTGGCCTGCTTGAGGCTGCGCGAGCTTACAACCCTGGCAAGGGCATTGAGTTTGAGAATTTTGCCCACAGCCGTGTGCGCGGCGCTATTTTGGACGAAGTGCGCCGTTTGTCGTTCTTACCTCGCTCTGCTGTCGCCATTAACAAGTCGCACAGTACGGCTACCCACGAGTTGGCTGCCGAGTTGGGGCGCACCCCAACCCAGGCCGAATTGGCCGATCACATGGGCAAGGACATCGAGTTGTTCCATAAGGAGCGCACGCAAGCGCGCCGCTTTGAAACCTATTCCATGGAAGTTGTGACCGAGGAGGTGATGAACATTGCCACCGACTCATCTCAGCAGCCCGAAGCCATTGTCGAGCACGAGCAGTTTATGGGCGCGCTCACTGACGCCATTGGCGATTTACCCGAGCGCGATCAATTGTTAATGAATTTGTATTACGTTGAAGAGCTCAACCTCAAAGAAATTGGCGAAGTTCTGGGTGTGACCGAGTCGCGGGTCAGTCAATTGCTGACGGCGGTGGTCAAAAAACTGCGCGGAACTTTGAATGTTGAGCCCGTTCATGTGGCCAAACCCAAGGCTGGAAAGGGCGGATGATGTATTCAAACGCTACTTTCAGACCGTCTTTTGTTGAAAAAGGCTCAAGTTTCCCGATGTCCCTCCGATTCCTGCTGTGTCAGGATCATAAGGAACAAGACATCATGCGAGTACATTTCAAAGCGATGGAGAGCTACGGCGAAGGCAACAGTGCATCACAAGCACTGGTGGCCGATAAGGTTGAACTCATTCAGATGCTGTTTGACGGCTTGATTGACAGCTTGGTCACGGCCAAGGGTCATATTCAACGTGGCTCTATTGAAGATAAAAACAAGAGTTTGGTGCGCGCTGGCCGCATCGTCTTGGGTTTACAAGGTGCTTTGGATATGGAAAAGGGTGGCGATTTGGCCCGTAACTTGTATGAGTTGTACAGTTATGTCACTCGCCGCTTGGTGCATGTGAACGCTCGCAATGACCTCGATGCATTGCAAGAAGTTCACACGCTTTTGA